>CAMTPH010000051.1 GCA_947074345.1 uncultured Bacteroides sp.
ACTTTATTGATAAGATGTTGAAATCTAATTTAATTATTGATATGAATAGTGTAAAGAATAATACATATCCAATACATAAGCAATTCCAAAGATTTAAGAATGTGTTCCTTTCTAACTTATAAATAAAGCGATGCCAAAAAATGATTTTAAAACGGAAATCCGAATATATAATTTGATATTCCTTTTCAGCTTCTTTTCTTGTATGTCCTGCATCAAGATGGATTATACCGCTATTGTAAATTGTTAGGATCTTAAGTCCATTTTTAAACATTTTATAAAACATGACTTGATCATCACCTAAAGCATAATCTACTTTGTCTAGCCAAAGTTCTTCTTCAAAACGAATTTTTAAGAATGTTTCTTTAGAACAAAAAAAGCAAGGTCCAGCATTTGTTTGTGAATAATAGACCTCTTCACTCGGTTTTTTATTATAGGAATATCCACTGTTTCTCATCACCTTGTATGCCCATTTTTTATCATCATTTCGTGCAATCATTCTTCCTGAAAAAAACATTAAGATTTGAGATAAACTAGGTCTTGATGCGTTATTAAATACATCTGGCGAAATTATGTCTGCACTTTTACTTTTTAGATTAGAGTATAATTGCTCTACACCATTAACAGGAATATAAACATCATCATCCAAAAAAAGGATATATTCAGTTTTAACTTCTTTATATTTTAGAGCTCTTTGTGCAACCATCCCTTTTTTTACATATGTATATTGCTCTTTTCCTATCGTTTCTTTAGGTAGTGGATAGCCTTCAGCAATATATACAAGTATAGCTTTTGGCGGAATAGTTTGTTTTTCTAATGAATTAAGAAGTATTTGAAACTTTTCGCCGGCTGTGCCCAAAGTTCTAATGACTGCTGTATATTCCATAATTTATTATCCATATAATTTTTTACTGAATTGGTAACATTTAATCTTCGATTTAATCCATATTCTTAATATGCGGATGCTAATAATTGGACTTAAATAAAATACCATATTGTAAGTTATGTACTTATATTCTTTAATCCATACTTTAATGTCTTTGTGTAATTTGTTTAGTTGCAATTCTTTTATAATCTCTTTTTTAAAATAATAGTAATTATCAATTTCAGCTATTGTACAAAGTGTATAATAATACATTAATATGCTAGTCTCTTCGCAATGTTTTTGTATTTTCTTATTTTTAGCCTGTAAAGAATATCTGCGGAAATGATAGCACATATTAAATGAGTTATTTAAATTTTTAATAGTGTGATTATGTGAAGCTCCCAAGATATTTGTTCTATAGTCATAAAATATATATGGTATATACATACACTTCATTTCACATAATAAAAGCCTAATCATTAAATCCATATCTTCTAGAAATATCATTTCTGAGGAAAATCTAATTTTGCTAAACACCTGTTTTTTAAAAAACGACGTAAAAAGAAAGTATTCTCCATTTATAATCTTATCAAGGAAAGTGTAAGAGTCAATTATTTTATTTGCATATTTGAGCTTGTTTTTATTTGAGTTTATGCTGCATACATTGGTGCTATTCATCTCTACTCTTTTAAAATCTCCTCTCAATATGTCAATGTTATATTTTGATGTAGTATTAATTAGAGTTTCAAGTGTTTCTTGTGTACACCAATAATCGTCTGCATCTAGAAACATTATATAATAACCTTTTGCTATTTCTAACCCTATATTCCTAGTGTCCGAAACTCCCGTGTTTTCTTTTTGTATATAATGAATTCTACTATCAATAATTGCATATTTATTGCAAATTGCATTTGTGTTGTCTGTACTTCCATCACTGATTAAAATTAACTCCCAATATTTATACGTTTGTAATAGAACGCTATTAATGCAATCGTCTAAATACTTTTCTGCATTAAATATTGGAACAATAATGCTTATTAGTTTATTTTGCATAACAATTTATATTATTGTAAAATTGTTTAATATAATGTCTTAATCTCCAATATTTTATATATATATATATTGTAGTATTTAAAACTGGGTCATATATTATTCTTTCTGAATCTGATTCGCAAATCCAATTACGCATATGTTTCTGCAGAATTCCAAAATCATCAATAATCTCTTTCCTGTAACAGTAATATTGATTGTCTTCTGTTAGCATGCGAAGTGTTGAATAGTATAAGCATATTACTCTTGTTAGATAAAAGGATTTTATTTCTAAATTTTTTATATTACTCGAGTAATTATAAAATGAATAACACATTCTAATAGAGTCAAGTAAGTTTTTAATTGATTTAGTGTGTACAAGACTTTTATTATTATTATTATATGTATAAAAATAATAGTCTATATGCATGCATCTTAACGGATTCGTTAATAAATTAGAAAAGAATTCCATATCTTCTAAAAAGTTCCATTCTTTCTTAAACCTGAAATTCTTTAAAACTTCTTTTTTAAATAAGCATACCCAAAGATAGTATCCTCCTATGCATAAAATATTTCTCTGGAATTCAATAGAACTAATTGTTTTATGATGATATTTTTTATTTATTATATTTTTTTCATCTTCTTCTAATTCATTATTATCTTCATCAATTCTTACATAATTTCCTCTTATAATGTCTAATTCGTTTTCAATAGCTTTTTTTACAAGTGTATCAATTACATTGTCATATCTCCAATAATCGTCAGAATCCAAAAACATTATATAATCACCTTTTGTATGATTTAGACCTAAATTTCTAGTGTCTGCAACTCCTGTATTATCTTTTTGAATATAATGAATTCGACTATCTGTTTTTGCAAATTTATCACATATCATTCCTGAATTATCAGTACTACCGTCATTGACTAAAATTAATTCCCAGTTTTTGTATGACTGTGAAAGTACGCTTTGGATGCATTTGTCCAAATACTCTTCTGCATTGAATACTGGTATGATAATTGATACAAGTGCTTCCATTAATTTATAATAGTATTATTAATAAGGTAATTTTTAGAGTTGTTAGTCAATAACTCTAACTTTCTATTTACGTATTCATAGTCAATCTTTTGTATTGCGATATTTCGTGAGATTCGTTCATTAATACCTAGCTCTTTTAATAGATTACATACTCTTTCCTTGTTGTGCTCCATATATGACATAAACTGTTTCTCAAATATGATAGAAAAAGCTGTACCATGAAACGAAGATGTAAATACATATTCAGCATCTCTAAATAAGGCTAAGAAATTCAATGGCCCTGCTTTAGAATAGGCATTAGAATTAAAAATAGCTTTTGCACTTACCCTAGTTACTATTTCAATAATCTTTAATCCTGTAGAGTAACTATATTCTTCTGCCATTTTTTTTATATTTTCATCTTGCGTTAAATTATAGAGTAATATATATTTATCATTTCTTTTTGGTGCTCTATTACTCAATGTGAACCATTGTTTCTTTGGTAATAGAAATACAGGATCTATTGTCGTATATATTTCTTTATTGGTTAGCTCTCTTAATTCTATTGCAAGCTTATCTTCTCTTACTGAGATAGATTCAAAATTATTAAGTGCATTTTTGATGAAATTTAAATCTTTTGGGATAGTTGGATCATCTGATGCAGAGTACGTTATAGATATGGTTGACTTGTAGTTATTATATCCCCAATAAGTTTTATCATTATTATTAATATGTGTGTTCCATATTTGATCACTTCCATAAATAATTAAATCATACTCAGTGTTATTCACAGATAATTGTAGTTTATTATTTATGAACTTATTAAACTTATTCGCTCTTGAGTAACCGCTAAAAATAGCTGAGGCTAAGTTTACTATTATAACTTTTGGATTATACGTCTTTATAACATGTAATTTTACTACATCATAAAATTTTGTAATTGCTCTTGGTCTATAGTCTATAATACTTACATCGTGTCCATTGCTCTTTAAATACTCTTGTAGAGCATAACACTGTAACACTGCACCATAATTATGCGCAAAATGGTATGTAATAATGCCAATCTTCATTAGGTCAATAATTTGTTTTATGTTTAACTTGTTATTAATCTCTTAAGAGTATTCAATTGCCTTTGACTTAAATTATCTTTCAATATGACTTTTAATTTATGGATTACTTTATCTATATAAGTACTACCCTCAAGCTTATTACATGTCATATTAATTGCTTTAACTCCTTTATTTCTATATTTTGTCCAGAAGTATGATCTGAGTTTAGATTCAGGTGCACATTCTTCTATCGCCCAATTTTTTCTTAATGCTTCATTATATGTTGATTGATAGTTTTCGATATATAGATTTCTATAGAGACTATTTCCTTTATTTGAATAAATCATAACCAAACTAACCCCTTTGTTGTCATTAAAGTCCGGCTTAATATTATCTATTCCCCAATAATCAGCTATTGTGATATCACTATTACTTTTTCCTTTTTTAGACGAGCAGACATGGCATGATGGTCTAAGATAGATATTATTGAAGAATCCTCTTATATATAAATTATTGGCTAATGGCTCATTTAGAATAAAGCTGTTCGTTGATTTTGCAATAGAAATACTAGAATTATTCCATCCCGTTTTTTTATTCCTAAATGAGACTTCGTGTATATCGTTTAACTGAGGGGTGATATAATTATGTAAATAATCTCTCCATACTAATGGGCTGGGAACTCCATAACAAACAATGTCAACCAACAATAGATTCTCATATTCTTTATTTAAGAATCTTCTTAGTCCTGCAATTTGACAAGGAGTGCCAGAGAATAAGACTTCTCTGTTATTCTTGAGAAATTGCTCAACATATATATAGTTATCACCAATTCTTGATTGAACGTATTTACTTCCTCTGAATTTGGCTAATCCTTCGATTGTTTCAGTGTAGTCATGAATTACATTCCAATTTTCATCGAAACGAGCACCAAAAACAACTCCTCCATCATTGATTGTTTGTTCTGCTAGTTCGGTAAATATACCGCCCGAAGAACTTTTCAATCTAATTTCTTCTCTCTTTGACTTTGCTGCATACACTTTAATGGGTTTTCTGCTCTGATTTTGATTAATAACAGGACATACTTTATTACACAATCCACAATCAATGCATACTTCTTTATTTATAATAGGGTAGTCGAATCCTTCGCTATCAGCCTGCATAGTGATACAATGTTTAGGACATTTCTGTACACATGCATTGCATCCGCAACAATCCTTTTTATCAGACAGAATAATCATTTTATGCAAATCTATGTTTGAATTCAGCAAACTTTTGTTGTATGAAAATGCGTTCGTTTAGAGAGCAACCAACTAAGTAAATCATTAACGAAGAACTTAAGATGCATGAAAGAGTAACAACAAAAAAACGAGTCAAACCAGGCGCTAACATTGTAAATATAATAGCTGGAATGATAATCGAACATGCAGTTACCGCCAACACATTAATACATACATTCGAAATATATTGCTGAATAGAAAGATTGGTCATTTGTTTCAAGAAAATCAATCTAAGAGACAAACAACAGATTGAAATTACTATAGCCACAATTAACGTTGCCTGTGGTATTGCTCCTAGTTTCAATACGATATAAGATACTGGAAAGTTCATAAGCATCATACCTCCAACGGCTATTTGATAGTTTCTAATCTTTCCGGTTGCTAATTGTAAAGTGATAAGCGTATTTGATAAAACATCTATCATACTCAATATAAGTACCAGACGTACAAATAATGTAGCTTCTGCAGGATAGGAGTTTAACCAAAGTGTTAGTATATAATCCGTTTCAATAAGAAAAGGAAGTGCTAAAAACAGTAGTATATAAAATGAAAATCGACTACCTCTCTCAATTAAACTCATCATATATTGATGGTTGCCTGCTGCATACGATTTAGTGATTTGAGGATTAATCGCTGTCATGAAGTTATATGCAAAAGATGCAATTGCTCCATTTATGGCAAAAGATATACCACGTGCCGCATTAATAACCGGACCACAAAAAATGTTTAGTAATATATTTACCCCTTGATCTTTTAAAAGACCGGCTGAACTTCCTATAAAGTTCCATCCTGCAAAACCTGTTAACTCTTTGAGAAGAGGTTTGTCTATAACTCTTCTGAATCTACACTCTTTGAAATTAGTTCTGCAGTAGATGATATAAATGGATTGTAGTAGAATACTTATACATACTAAAAATAGAGAATAAATAATCAGTTTATCTTTCCAAATAGCGATATATGCGATAGACAATACTGCAGCTAATCGCAATAACACATCAACCATTCCGATATAAGCAAAAGCCTTCATTCGTTCGTGAGATATGATTGAAGCATTATATGGAACACTTACTACGCCAAACATAAATGAGATAATCGAAAACTGGAAAACCCAATTTGCAGCATACATTCTATCTCCTGGAATATTCATATAATTATTTAAAAACCATACACCAATTGTTTCGGCGCATAACCAAATAATAATAGCCAGAGCAATGTGTATGATAAGTGCTGTCGAAAATATCCGATTTACTTTATCCTGATTCCCAGTTCCTAATTCAAACGTTAAGAATCGAGAGACTGATGCCGATAATGATGAAGATATTAAAGAGAACATAATTACCATGCCACCTACAACATTGTATATCCCATAATCTTCTACGCCTAGTGCACTCAATACTACTCTTGATGTATAAAGTGATACAAGCATATTGAATAGCATTCTCACATAGAGCATCAGTGTGTTTTTAGCTATTCTTTTATGATTTGCGGCGTTAGATGTCATTAATTAGTATGACGTTAGTTGTTGATGGGCATTATTAGTTCAGGATGTATTGTTGCCATTGCTACAGCGATAATACCTTGAATGGCAATTACTACACGTTTATCACGCGATCCTTTTACTTTTACGAAAACACCTTCTCTTCCTTCAAATTCTCCTCCACAAATGCGTACACGTGTTCCACGAGAAAGATTAACTTCTTCGGGTGCAAAATAGAGTAAGTGGTCATTGTATGTACCCGCTACTGCTATAAATTGGTTCATTTGGTTATCGGGGATAGTAATTTTTTCATGGCTTCGGGTATCTGTCATGTATTGCAAGAATTGGATATCCTTTTTTACAGACTGAAGCTTTGAAGGAGTTGTATATACAAATATTAGGCTTCTAATTATTGGAACACTTTCACGTCTTTTATATTTCCCTCTTACTACCATGCGATAGTGCATCGGAATAAATGTTTTAACACTGTGCTTATTCAAATAATTTTCTGCTTCTAATTCTCTCTGATAAGTTGCACGCATAGCAAACCAAGTCTCAGACTCGTGTTGGTGCATAATCTCTTTTATTTGTTCGTTTTTTCTCATAGGACATACCTCGGGGGCTTTGATATGCTTTTATAGTACTGCAAATCAATCAGTTAGATAAAGATTTTGTCGATTACGTTCTTTTTTACCTTCGACGCTTAGGGAGCGTTGAGATTTAGTATAACACTGCAAATATATGTATTTTTTTTATAATACAAACAAATAGTTGTATAATTTATAAAAAAATGATGTATATTTTGTTGATAGGAAAATTAAAGTACCAAAAACATTGTATTTCATCAGTTTCTTTTAACTTTGCCAAAGTTGACTAAATAACATGAAATTATGAAAATAGCTATCATTGGAGCCGGAAATATGGGTGGCTCAATCGCACAAGGTTTGTCTATTGGACGGTTAATACCAACTTCTGATATAATAGTTTCAGATCTTGATACAGCAAAATTGGAATCACTTAAATCTAAATTTCCCGAACTTAATACAACAACCAATAATATTGAGGCAGCTCACAACGCTACCATTATTATATTGGCAGTGAAGCCTTGGTTAGTTAGTTCAGTATTGAAAAAGTTAGATTTAACTAAGAAGCAAATATTAGTGTCTATCGCAGCGGGTATCTCTTTCGAAGAGTTGGCCCATTCTGTTGTAGAACCTGAAATGCCAATGTTTCGTGTGATACCTAATACCGCTATTAGTCAGCTTCAAAGCCTCAATGCCATTGCAACTCGCAATGTCAGTAAAGAGCAAGAAACATTGATACTTTCAATATTCAATGAGATGGGTACTTCGATTATTCTTCCCGAAACACAACTTTCTGCTGCCACTGCATTGACTTCATGTGGCATAGCTTATGTCTTAAAATATATCCAAGCAGCTATGCAAGCAGGCATAGAGATGGGAATTCGTCCAGAAGATGCTATGAATATGGTAGCACAATCTGTGCGAGGAGCAGCCGATTTAATATTGAATAATGATACTCACCCAGCTATAGAAATTGATAAAGTAACAACACCTGGCGGATTAACCATCAAAGGAATAAACGAGCTAGAACATGCCGGATTTGTATCGGCGGTTATTCGTGCTATGAAGGCAAGCATATAAACACATTAAACACTTAAACTCTTATTTAAATATGGATGAAATTAAACAAATAGCCCAACGTTTGTGTGGGCTAAGAGATACTCTTGAGCTTTCGCAAGACGAACTTTCTGCAGAGTGTGGTATCTCTTTTGACGAATATAAGCAGGCTGAAAGCGGTCAGTCGGATATTTCGATAAGCATGTTGCAAAAGATTGCACGACAATACGATATAGCACTTGATGCACTTATGTTTGGAGAAGAACCAAAAATGAGTAGCTACTTCTTGACACGTGCCGGAAAGGGAACAAGCATTGAGCGAACCAAAGCTTATAAATATCAGGCTTTAGCGGCAGGGTTTATGCATCGCGATGCCGATCCTTTTATTGTAACCGTAGAACCTACTGATGCACCCATGCATTACAACAGTCACGAAGGACAGGAGTTTAACTATATTCTCGAAGGTAGAATGATGTTGAGCATCAACGGCAAAGAATTAATATTAAACGAAGGTGATAGCCTTTACTTTAACTCTAAACTCCCACACGGTATGAAAGCTCTCGACGGAAAGAACGTTCGTTTTCTTGCTGTAATTATGTAATGAAATTATGATTGAGAAATATTTATCACAGACAAAATTTACTTCGCAAGAAGATTTTATCAAGAATTTACACATCAATGTTCCCGACAATTTCAATTTTGGATACGATATAGTAGATGCTTGGGCAGAAAAAGAACCCAACAAACCTGCTCTATTGTGGACAAACGATAAAGGCGAACACCAACAATATACATTTGCTGATATCAAACGATATTCTGACATGACAGCCTCTTACTTTCAAAGTTTAGGAATTGGTCGTGGCGATATGGTGATGTTGATTTTAAAACGTCGAGTAGAGTTCTGGTTCACAATTGTAGCTCTTCATAAACTAGGTGCTACAGTTATTCCTGCAACACACTTATTGACTAAAAAAGATATTGTTTACCGTTGCAATGCGGCAGACATTAAAGCAATCGTATCGGTGGGCGAAGAGGTAGTAACTAAACATGTTTTAGAGGCTATGCCAGATTGTCCAACCGTAAAAGAATTAATCAGTGTAGGACCGGATGTTCCTGAAGGATTCAAAGATTTCCAAACAGGTATTACCACTGCAGCTCCATTTGTTAGACCTGCCGATGCAAGCCACAATGACGATATCTCTTTGATGTACTTTACATCGGGTACTACAGGCGAACCAAAGATGGTGGCGCACGATTTTACTTATCCACTCGGACATATCGTTACTGCAAGCTATTGGCACAATTTGAATGAAGATAGCCTTCACCTAACTATTGCAGACACAGGGTGGGGTAAAGCTGTTTGGGGCAAACTATATGGACAATGGATTGCCGGCGCAAACGTCTTTGTTTATGATCATGAGAAGTTTACTCCTGCAGATATCTTACACAAGATTGAAGACTTTCATGTTACTTCACTATGTGCTCCTCCTACAATTTTTCGTTTCTTGATACACGAAGATTTGACTAAGTTTAATCTATCGTCACTTAAATATTGTACTATTGCTGGAGAAGCTTTAAATCCGGCGGTTTACGAAAGTTTCAAGGAGCTAACAGGTATTAAGCTGATGGAAGGCTTCGGGCAAACCGAAACAACTCTAACCATTGCTACTATGCCATGGATGGAACCAAAACCTGGAAGCATGGGATTGCCTAACCCACAATATGATGTTGACTTGATCGATGCTGAAGGCCGTTCGGTTGAGGCTGGGGAACAAGGTGAAATCGTGATTCGTACAGACAAAGGAAAACCACTAGGATTGTTCAAAGAGTATTATCGTGATGCGGCTCGTACACACGAAGCTTGGAATAATGGCATTTACTATACTGGCGATGTGGCTTGGAAAGACGAAGATGGATATCTTTGGTTTGTTGGTCGCACAGATGATGTAATCAAGAGTTCGGGATATCGTATCGGCCCATTCGAAGTAGAGAGTGCCTTGATGACACATTCGGCTGTAATGGAATGTGCCATAACCGGAGTGCCTGATGAAATTCGTGGACAGGTGGTAAAAGCAACCATTGTATTGACTCCGGCTTACAAAGAGTTGGCAGGCGATGCTTTGGTCAAAGAGCTTCAAAATCATGTCAAAAAAGTGACTGCTCCTTACAAATATCCTCGTGTGATAGAATTTGTAGATGAGTTGCCAAAGACAATTAGTGGTAAGATAAGACGTGTAGAAATTCGTCAGAACGATGAAAAGTAACTGATTGCATACTATCAATAAAATATCAAATGCCTTAACTGATAAACTCAGTATAAGGCATTTGTTTTTTAGTAATATTACAACTGATTTCTTTATCAATATACCTGGCGCGATAACTGTTAACTATTATCGTGCTAGACCTATATATTCTATGCGATAACTGTTAACAGTTATCACATGAAATATAATAGTTTACGACTGGTTGGTTACTTCTGTTATGAAGCCTGTTACTGTTGTTGGCTAAATTGTTCTATCCAAAGATTAGCCATGCGCTTATGTCCTGCAGGAGTAGGGTGTATACCGTCCCAAATCCAATAAGTTTCTTGAATATTTGCATTATTCTGATGCAGCGACTCAAACAGTTTGTCATAGGCTATAAAAGTAGCATTGTACCTTTTGGCGATATTCTCTACACTTATAGCACATTGCTTCACCATTGCTTGTCGCAAATCAAAGTTATCGCTTTTCTTCATGTTGCCTGTGTTGGCTACAAATGGTGCACAGAGCACTATTTTCAAGTTAGGATTTGCCGCAATAGCTTCGTCGATAAGTTGTTTATAGGTAGCAATCCAACTCTCAATGTCAAATTGCGTACCTCCATTATCCAAACATTTCGACACATCATTCGTGCCGATAAGAATCGATAGAACATCCGGTTTAATTTCAATCACGTCCTTCTGCCATCTTTCTTGCAAATCAGACAGTGTATTGCCGCTGATGCCGCGATTAAAGAACTGATAATTAAGTTCAGGATAATCACCTTGAAAGTGTGTAGCACATAAGTACATATATCCGCTACCATAGATATGATTCATATCCCATTGCGAGCGTTCGTCCGATGATTTTGGCATACCGCAACTATTGCCCCAATTACCATCGGTGATAGAATCTCCTATAAATAATACCCTGATTTGTGCCTGCATAGTTGCGATTATTGTAAATATTGCAACAATCATTAATAATCCTCTTTTCATGTTTTTTGATGTGATGTTTATATTTCAGGAAACCATACTTGCATGCGGTTAGCACCTCTGTTGGCCCACGTATAATAAGGAATAAATGTATAATTTTTATCCTCTCCCTTTACCGTTATTAAGTTGATATCTCCTAGCATATCAGGTTTCCTTACTACATTATAATCATAATTAGTAGAGAGGTGAATGTCATCAAAGCTATTTGGATTATCCACCATTTCGGCACAATACACAAATGGTCCATACTCCAATGCCATTTGGTTTTGAAGATTATCAATCTGTGTATCGGCTACTACTTGACGCACCTGCATGGGGAAATAGAGATTTATTTTATCATCATTTCTCCATGTACGTTCTAGACTGATATACCCGTCAGTTATCTTAGGAATTATAACTTCATCATTGATGATTATGCTATAATAGGTTGGTTTTATATTGGCATATTGATAAAGTTCGCTCGATGCTATTTCATCTTTAGCCCATCCGGGTACACGTATTTTAAGTATAAAGTCTTCGGGTGTAGGTGTCGAAATTTGTAAAGCCACATTACCATCCATTGGATAATTGGTAGTTTGTGTAACTTTTATATCCTTGTCATTCAGTTTCAAGTTAGCTTCATTGCCCATAAACATATTAACATAGAGCTGATTGCCTTCTGTTGCATAGATTAAATTGGGCACATAGGGGATAAAGCGAATTAAATTGGTTGGGCAACAAGAGCAATCAAACCACTCTTCACGTGTGCAAGAACCTTTGTTGAAAGCAAATTCACCATCTGACTCAAGTGGATTGGGATAGAAAAAGTGTGTTCCATCTAATGAAATACCCGATATCACGCCATTGTATAAAGTCCGTTCTATTAAATCGTAATATTTAGCATCACCAGTCATTCTAAACATGCGCTCATTCCAATATATACTTCCTATAGCCGCACAAGTTTCGCTATATGCAGTCAGGTTTGGCAGTTCGTAGTTATCGCCAAATTCCTCTAAGTGGTGGCGCGAACCGATACCTCCTGTTATATACATTTTCTTATCCGTCATATTATCCCAAAGTGTATGTACAGCATTCAAGTAATCGGGATTATTATAAAGCACGGCAATATCCGTCATACCTGCATACATATATACAGCACGCACGGCATGTCCAACTGCTTCATTTTGTTGCAATACGGGTTTATGATCCTGTATATTGGTTGCTCCCCATATCTCGCGAACGGTAGTATCTCCACGCAAGTCAAGAAACTTTTTCGATAGTTTCAAATAATTTTCATTGCCGGTTATGTTATATAGTTTTATTAGTCCAGTTTCAACAATCTGATGTCCGGGAACAGCATGGCGAGTGCTATCACCAAAAACATTAACCAATAGATCGGCATTCTTTAAAGCAATGTTTAGCAAGTTGTCTTTTCCGGTAGCCCAATGATAAGCCGATGCGGCCTCAAATAGATGACCACTATTGTATAGTTCATGGCTTATTTCAAGATGGTCCCAACGTGGTCCGCCCGGAACCCACTCTGAAGTAGGATGCAACGGATCGATAGTTCGCCAAGTAGTAAGATAACCATCCGGCTCTTGTCCCATAGCTACAATCGAAATAATAGAATCGCTAAATGCTTCGAGTGCCGGATTTGGATTGTTGATAAGCGAGTATGCCACGCCTTCGAGTACTTTATAGACATCGGTATCATCAAATGGCATTGTTCCTCTTGTATGTCCCTCATCGCCATTCATCACTTTGCGAGCTGTCTGAAAGTTCTCTATTCTTCCCTCCGTATGGCATTTTTCAAATGCGTGTGCTATTACTTTATTTTGAATCAACTGAATGCGTGGTAGCCAAAAGCTATCTGTCAACTTCACTTGGCTTAGCTTTACATCTTGAATCGGATAATCGGAATAGACGTTGGTGTCTTTTTTTGAATGACATCCCATGAACATTAGTAGTGTGATAATGGGCAAGATGTTTTTCATATCTGTATTGTTTTTCATTGTTTAGAATACAACAAAAATATTCAAAAACAGAGTGTTTTATCTACAAAACTTAGATAAATCTGTTACAGATTACAAATCATACCCTATTTATTATCAAACAGTAATTTCAAGCTCTTGTTTGAGTTTGGTTAGGTGCTATCAATCGTGTTTATAAGATTTTTTTATATGATTGTTTAAACTTGATATAGTATAAATTCTCTTCATTAAGATAATAAAGTTAAATAATTATATACGCTATATTGACCCACCATAGAGTAAAAAACTATTTTATAGTCTATTATGTCTCTTTTCGTTGAGCAGGTAGAATAAATAGTCAGCCGCTTGTTTATTTATAATTATTAAATCTAAGATAAATCATTTAGTTATTAAATGTAAATTATAGCTGTTTATATTGCTGTAAATAGCTATATAGTAAAGTAATTATAATAGAAATATTTATTAATTAACATTCATGATAACGTTTGCAATGAATTTATATGAACTTGATAAAAAACTATTTGTGTATTCTTTAATGCGCGCTTATTTTTGCATCATTAATAATAATAAAGTCCTATAATCATGTTCGCAAATAAGAAAAGTTCTCAGATTGAAGTTTTTGTTGGAAGCCCTTGGGAAGCCGCAAGCGTAAAAGGTCTTTTAAATGAAGCTTATATTCAAGTTGATACAAAAGATAATAGCAATGGTATACTATTATCTGTTCCTAGACAATACTATACTACTGCTATTCGCATTATTAGCGATAGGAGTTTCTCATAAATAGAATATAGAATTAGTTTTTTTTAAAATAAGAGAGTATATTATTCGAGGATATACTCTCTTATTTGTTTTTCTAGGATACTACTTTGAACATGATTGGAGTGCCACTCTGACTATCGGGCGCTACCCATAGATTAAACTCACCAGGTTCAACTTTGTATTTCATATCTATATTCCAGAAAGCAAGTTCCTTGATAGGCAATTCAAAACTAACATATCGTTTCTCGCCTGCTTTTAGCGGTACACGCATAAATCTCTTAAGCTCTTTTACCGGACGTGTTGTCGATCCTACTTTATCTTGCACATATAGTTGTACTACTTCGGTAGCATCATAGTTACCTGTATTTTGCAATTCAACTCTTACTGTCAATACATCGTTTTCTTTAAGTTGGGTACTCGATAGTGTTGGCTCACCATACTGAAACGTTGTATAAGATAAACCATATCCAAATGGATATAGAGGATCAAATCCGGCATCTAAATAAAAGGATGTACAACCAAGAGAGGTTTGTCCTGCCTCAATAGGGATGTTGTGAAGTAGTGTTTCGCTTCTATTGGCTGGTCTTCCGGTATTGTTATGCGAATAATAAGCAGGTATTTGTCCCACTTTTTTAGGAAATGTCATAGGAGTCTTTCCGCTAGGAACTTCTTTTCCCCATAGTAAATCGGCAATAGCAGGGCCACCCATCGTTCCGGGATGGAAGCAATAAAGAACTGCATCCGATTGTTCAATTTCCTTTTCAATGGTTAGAGGTCTTCCAGCCATGACAATTGTAACTAAAGGCTTGCCTGTATTTTTTAATGCACTGATTAGTTCGCTTTGTTTACCTTGTAAATCAAGATCAGCCAAACAATGTGCTTCGCCAGATAAAATGGACTCTTCGCCTACAAACGCTAAAATTAAATCGGCTTTTGATGCTGCTGTAACAGCAGGAGTTATAGTAGTAGAGTTATTATCACGGCTATAAGCTAACCCGGGTTCATATATGATTTGTACTTCATTGCCAACCAACTTTTTAATCGCTTTTAATGGAGTTTGTGTATATTCTTTTTCTCCATCAAAAATCCAAGTGCCAAGTTGTTCATAAGGGGCATTAGCCATTGGTCCAACTATAGCAATCGTTTTGATGTTTGACTTAATAGGCAAAGTTTGTTGATCGTTCTTTAATAGAATAGCCGACTCTATAGCCGCTTGCTTAGCAGATGCCAAGTGGTTATTAGCATAAAAAGTATTGGGCTGGTTCGTTTCTACATACGGATTATCAAATAATCCAAGCATATATTTAATGCGCAATATATCGCGTACTGCATTATCAATAGTAGACTCTTTAACTTTATTGGCACCGACTAATTGTTTTGCCTCTTTAATATACGTGCCACTAACCATTTCCATATCAACTCCGGCATTAATGGCTTTCATTGCGGCGTCGGCATCATCGGCAGCGAAGCCATGAGTTATCATCTCTGATACAGACGCCCAATCGCTTACAACAAACCCTTTAAAGCCCCACTCTTTGCGTAATATATCTTCTAAGATAAATCTGTTTCCGGTTGATGGTATGCCATCATTATCATTAAAAGAAGTCATAAATGTTGCCACTCCTGCTTGTACGGCTGCTTCGAAAGGAGGTAGAAATACATTTCTTAAGAGTCGTTCAGATAGATGAGTAGAGTTGTAGTCACGTCCTCCTTCAACTGCACCGTAGCCAACAAAGTGTTTAGCACATGCTGCAATGGATGTTCTTCCATTCAATGAATCGCCTTGATATCCTTTAATAGAGGCTGCACCCATTACGGATGTTAGGTATGTATCTTCTCCAAAACCTTCTGCAATGCGGCCCCAACGTGGATCGCGTGAAATATCTATCATTGGTGCAAAGGTCCATTTTATACCTACTGATGAGGCTTCGATAGCAGATATGCGAGCTCCCGTTTCTACCAATAACGGATTGAAAGAGGCTGCTTGGCCAAGGGGGATAGGGAAAATAGTTTTAAAACCATGTATCACGTCGCGTGCAAACAATATTGGAATCCCTAATCTAGATTCTTCCATCGCTACTCTTTGCAATGCATTGATTCTAACAGGATCTGTTTCGTTGAGTATGGAGCCTGTTTCACCTTTCTTTATCAAATTACTCAGATCTTCTATATTGAGATACGAGGTAATTTGATTCATTTGCCCTAACTTTTCTTCTAAAGTCATCTTGCGAATTAGGGCATCAATATTCTTTTCTATTTGTTCTTGATTATTATTCGATTTATCGTGTTGTGCACAACTGATAAATAACAAGGTAAGAAAGAAAAGGCTGTATTTGATAATATTATTCATCATAAGTTATTGATAGATTTGAGTAGATAAACTAGATTAATTGTTCTTGGTTTTTTGGAATACGCGTACATAATCGATTTCGTAGATTGCTGGCAATACCGATTCGTCTACACCTTGTGCACCTCCCCAATTACCTCCCCATGCCAAATTCAATTTAAGGTAGAATGCTGCATTAAACGGCCATGTGTCTTTGTTGCCTTTCTTGTCATTTGCGAAATAAAACAGCTCTTTTCCATCTACGAATGTCTTGATATAATCTTCTGTCCATTCTAATGCATAAACATGAAACTCAGATTGAGCAGTAGGTACATAAATCTCTTTTGTTTTTTGAGTATTCATGCTATGATTATAACTTGAACAATGTATAGAAGATGATACATAATTGGGGTTATAACCTACTTCTTCCATTATATCAATTTCGCCATCGGCTGGCCAAGAGGTAAAGTTTGCTGGCATCATCCAAAATGCGGGCCATGTTCCTTTGCCTGAAGGTAACCTTAAGCGTGCTTCGAAATAACCATATTTCCAACTTTTCTTGGTGTTGATACGAATAGAATAAACAGTTCCACCTATTTTTTTAGCTATGATTGAGAAGATGCCATCTTTGACTACTGCTAATTGCTCGTTGTCTTTGCTTCCTGCTACATAATGTTGAAGTTCGTTATTGCCCCATCCATTACCTCCGGTTTCATAACTCCATTCGCTTCCTGGCATATCTCCTTCATTAAACTCGTCCTGCCATGCCAACTCGTAACCTTCGGGCACCACGATAGAGGGGTCTGTTGCAGGTTTTGGTTTCGCTTTTTGCATTACAGTAATCATCGAACGAATTGTGCCGGCTTTTACAATAATCGTTCCTTCACGCTCTTCTGTATTGGGGTTTGCGCTAAAAGTAGCCGTTGCTATTCCTTCATTTTCTATTGAACTTGTAGGACTAAGACTAATCCAACTATCATTACTGTAAATGCTCCATTCGCGCGAACATTTGATATTTAGATTATGAGTAGTTGCTTCATAATCGATAGCTATCTCTAAAGGCGAACAAGTGATATAATCATCTGCCAATGGAGTATTATCGCTACTACTGCAGCTAATCATTGCTATGATGGTAGTCATCATATAGAATAATGCAAAATTTTTCATTGTATAGTATATTTAAATGTATGTGACATGGTTATGCCACATACATTTATGAATAATAGAATTAATTGTTGCAATTGCTTTCTTTGAATATTACCTTACTTATCGTAACTTCAGTGTTGTCAGGATTGCTTCCGAAGTCGAATACTAGATTAATATCATCCATGTCGATGCCAGGCATACCTGTCATCTCGAATACATAATCACTGTAAGCTTCTACTTTTACTCGTTCTGCAAAGTAGAATGTATTATCATCACCTTCTTTTGTAAGCTTTACAGTTATGCCACTTACGTCTTGTGTTGAATTTATGATGCAATGAAAATCGTAAGTTGTAGCGCTATTGCTAGTCATATTGGTATGAAAGTGTACTTGCGCTTGCCACTGATCGGTAGTTGCAGATGATAAATCGATAGTATAAGAGTTTCCATTAACACTGACAGTAGGATCGGCTATCTGCGCCCAACCAGGTGCATAATAGAATGTGTTATTGTAAGTTGATGTTTTCCAAATGTTGCAATCTGAATCTGCGTTCCAACTTACACTACCACTGCCATGTTCTTGCAAGATGATGCTACTGATGGTGACTTCTGTATTATCTGGATTGCCGCCAAAATCGAATACCAGATTGACCTTATCCATATCTATACCCGGCATATTTACCATTTTGAAGGTATAATCTTCAAAGGCAGTTAGATTCACTCTTTCGGTAAAGTAGAATGTATTATCATCACCATTGAGTGTAAGCTTAACCGTAACTCCACTGATATCTTGAGAAGAATTAAAGATACAACGGAAATCATAGGCTGTATTGCTATTGGTGCTCATCTCTGTTTGGAAATGTACTTGTGCTTGCCATTGATCGCTAGTTGCTGTAGGTAAGTTTACTTTATACGAATTTCCATTTACATCTATCGTAGGATCGGCTATTTGCGCCCAACCCGGTGCATAATAGAAGAAGTTGGTATAGGTAGTAGACTTCCAAAGATTGCTATCGGCATCAGGCAACCATGTTACATCTTCTTCTTCTACCGGTGGTTCAATGATAGTTCCATCATCGCAACCATGCTCTTTAAGTACAATGCGACTTATGGTAACTTCAGTATTGGCTTCATTACCGCCAAAATCGAGTACTAAACTAACTTGACTCATATCTATACCTGGCATATCTGTTTGGATAAATGTATAATCTTCGTAAGCGTTAAGTTTAATGACTTCGGTAAAGAAGAAGCTATTGTCATCGCCTGTCATTACTAGTTTTACGGTAACACCTTTATGATTCTTAGTTGAATTGAATATTGCAGAGAAGTCATAATTGTTGACTGAATTGGTTGCCATGTCTGTCAAGAACTTAACCTGTCCTTGCCATTGGTCGGTAGTGGCTTCTGGCAATGTTATTTTGTATGAATTACCATTTGCTTCAAATCCGGGATCGGCTATTTGTGACCAACCTGGTGCATACCAGAACTCATTAGTAAATGTAGCCGATTTCCATAGATTGCAATCATTATCAGAATCATAACCACCTGGTTTGATGTCATTGCCACTTGCTAATATGAAATGCCAAGCAATCTCTCCATTATCAGCCACCAATTCTAATTTGCTAGGTGTGATGCTTAATATCTTATAGCGAGGGTTAGCATAAATTACATCATTTGGAATATAAGGGAAAAGAGTTTGTGAAGGTAGCGTTAAATAGATATCATCGCCGTCAATGTCAAAGTCATAACTAGTGGCTTGTTCTGAAACAGTTGCCATAAAGTCATTATTGTCATTCGTATTGAATTCACTAAATACCGAACAACCTGTGTTTACAAAAACAGTACCTCCTGCACCTGGATGATAATTATAACTCTTATCGGCTCCTAGGGTAACTATGTCATCATATAATCCCCATGCGGCTTTATCATTGGCTGAGGCTGAATACCAACCTAAACCATCAGAACCAGACTCACCACATCCTAAATGGCCTTGTTCGTTTTTGGCAATCATCCATTCTTTTTTATCATCGCCAGCTAATCTTTTAATATATCCACTAAAGTCAACAATTGTATTGTTAATGGTGAATTCTTTCATGATAGATCCATCACTTACACCATTTGCATTGGCTATTTTAACTTCTACAGTATATGTTCCTGCTCTAGGAAATATTCTGTTTAATCCATTTATTGTTGAATATGTAGTTCCATCAAATATCCATACAGGCATGCATCTTTTATTGCTCATGCTGAATGTTACTTGGTTGATTGTTTGATCTACCTCTATTGATACATCTATATCTGTCGCCAATGGAATGCCTGCTTCAGATGGATGAACATACACTTCATCTTTGCATCCGCTAATAGCGAGCAACAATATGAATAAACAACCGATATAATTATATATACGTTTCATATTTCTGGTTTTTTAGATGATTAATAATTGTTTTGAGTTAAGGTACCTTGTGCGGCATCTAGCTCGCTTTGTGGAATAGGCAAATACTTTTTGCTTTGTGTCCAAGTATTTGTTCTGTAACCATAATTATCGGGTGTAAGTACACTGCTTGCCTTGCCACTACGTATTAAGTCCCAATAGCGTTTTCCTTCTCCAACAAATTCGAGTCGTCGTTCTTGAAGTATATTATCGATGGTTGCACTTAAATTATCGGTAAGTCCTGCACGTTGGCGAACTCTATTGAGATAGGTTGTGGCATCGCCCGAACCTGCACCTCGTACAATTAGCTCTGCTGCATTCAAGAGTGTTTCAGAGAAACGATAAATGCGAAGATTGTTGTTCCAATTTAAATCGGCATCAGCTATCTGATCTGCATTATATCCGCTTTGTGCTACATATTTTTCAAGGAAGAAACCTGTATCTTGATAGCGAGCATTGTATGAACCATTGGCTGCTGCATTAAAGCACGTTGCATCACGGCGAGCATCGCCTTCATCATACATTTCATAGGTTTCTAAACGTACAGGACAGAAGCCCCAACCATTATCATGATTTAATACGCCATCAGCCCAACCGTTAGGACTTATCAAACGTGGTAATACTGTTCCTCCTGAATAAATAGGATTATCCCATGAGCGAGCTGCGTTATCATCTTTATAATTAATTTCGAAGATTGACTCTTTGCTCCATTCTCCTTCTTCTAAGAAGATTGTTGAATAATCATCAACCAAATCATATGAACCATCATTGATTATCGAATTCATATAGTTGAGAGCTGTGCTAAAACGTGATTCGTCATTTTGATACATCACCATTTCTGTATATAGCATATATGCCATGGCTTGTGTTACCCTACCTGTATTAGAGTTGGTAGCTTTCATCGGTAATACGTTCATGCTAATAACCTCTGTTAAATCGGTAATTACTTGATTGTATACTTCATCTGCATTGACCTGTGCTGTAATGTATGGGAATGTCAAATTTTCAAAGTAAAAAGGTATATTGCCCCAGAACTTCCACAACCAATTGTAATAGAAGGCACGAAGTACGCGAGCTTCGGCAGCATAGAGTTTTTGATTCTCTTCTGTCATATTCTCTTGTGCCCATCCGATATAAGTCAATACATCGTTTGAACGTTTAACTCCTGAGAATGCTACTGTCCATATTCCAGTCATACAATTGGTAGGCAATGCTTCATAATTCATCATTAAATGCCAATATTGATTGTCATTCTTATCAGAACCGCCAACCCATATGTCGTCTGCCATAATATCTGCCATGATATTAACTGGATTGTATTGTCCCATACTCCAATCGGGCCATTGCAATGGGTCGTAAGCTGCAATTAATG
>CAMTPH010000052.1 GCA_947074345.1 uncultured Bacteroides sp.
GTGAAAACAGCTATAACAAGCGATACAGATCTGATTGCTCGTCTTAATAGTGAAGATATAGAAGAAAAGCAAAAGGCCACCGACGAAGCGATAGCCTTTGTAAACGATGCTACACTTTCAGCATCATAATATCCGAGCGCATTTCGATAAACTCTTTATATAATTCCGGGTGTTCTGTATATTCAATCACTCGGTTAATGGCTATCTCTGCCTGTTTCTGACGTACTTTAGTATAATACCTAATTACTCCTTTAGATTTATCGCTGTGTCCCAAACAGTAGTTAATTACACCATCCGGTATGCCTAAATCAGATGCAAATTGAGCAAAGGTTTTTCGTGCGGAGTAGAAAACAACTTTTTGGTTCACTCCTTCCCTATCTGCCAACGTATTCAATGACCTTGTTATGTATCGATAGAAGTTAGCGTACGTGAAGTGATACCCAAAATTTAATCGACCGTTACTCATTCGCCACTTCTTTACGATAGCTTTAACAGGTTCGGGTACTGTTAGAACGATTTTCCTCTCCCCTTGTACTGTATTTATTGATTTCGTTCTTTCATAGCTTATCTGGTCATGACGAAAGTCGAGGTTAAGTAAATCAACCATATTGATGCCGCCAAGATAGAACGATAACAGGAATAGGTCTTTGGCTACTACGAATTTCTTTTCTTTCACGAGCGAATTCTTTATCTTATTGAAGTTATCAAGAGTCAGATCAACTTCACGGACACTGGCTTGCCTTATCTTATAAAACGAGAATGGCTCAATATCGTATTTGACAAGTCCTACCTTCTTCGCTCTATTAATGATCGTGCGAGTGCGCGACATGAACATCCCAACAGTTGTTTCATTGAGCCCTTTCTTTTTAAGAAAGCGTGAATAATTCTCGATAATGGTAGGGGTAATATCAGCAAGCATGATATCTGTCTTTGTATACTCTTTAAAGTATCGTGCATTGCGTTCTATCAATTTAGCATAGTTCTCTCTCCCATCTTCTATTAAGGAAGCAATGTATTCGTCAGCTACTGCATGGAAAGTTCCGGAGTGGTTAATGGTTGACGTGGCTAACACATCACGAAGTTGGCGAGAATCATATAATGAGATATTCTTCACCTCGTCGAGTCGCTCTTGGTATTGATTTAATAAGTTACGGAGCTTTGTATTATATGAACTAGCTTGAGAATGTTTTACTATCATCCCATTTTTAAACTGAGAAGCAGTCTCAATTTTAAAACGTGTCATAATATAGGTGGTTTTCTTTTTGTGACACACTGCTACCCTGATTTTATATGAGCCATCAAGTGCAGGTTTGTTTTTTAGTATAGCGAGTTTTAGTGTTGCCATGAAGATTAAAAATTGAATTCCAAGTTTTTTCCAAGTTTTTCAGCCCAAAAGTGGGTAAAAATCCATTTTTTTTAATCGGCGTGTGTCGTAGGGGTATAAAAAAAAGAGACACATAAAACACTGATATTCAGTGCATTTATATGTCTCTTTTACTAAGTGATTCCTGAAGGATTCGAACCTTCGACCCACGCCTTAGAAGGGCGTTGCTCTATCCAGCTGAGCTAAGGAACCATCCTTAATTGCGATGCAAAGGTAGTGCTTTTTATGGTAATTCAAAACATTTCCGACACTTTTTTATCTATTAATTTCACGCAATAATGCTATATTCCTATAGGTAAACGAGTTATATACCATAAAAAAAATAGCAATGACCAACCAATTAATATAAAAATTGAGAATCTCCACGTGTATTTAAGTAAAAACAGATACGATGATTTCTTTTCATACAACTGAATATAGGCAAAAACTAATGGCATATAGAATAAAAATGGAGTAATTGCATTCGTTGAGCTATCTCCAATTCTAAATGCGCACTGTACAATATCGGGTGAAGTGCCCATAACAGTAAAGGTAGAGATAACAATATATGAAACTAAATTCCATTTAGAAACAGCTGAAACCATAAGCAAATTGATAAGTGCACTAAATAATATCAGCAATAATAACATTGGCAGTTCACCAAGAGAAAATGAAGAGAAGTAAATAGATCCTAGAATCACCAAATATTTATCGATATTGGTATAACTTATACAAGCAAACATTTGTGATGCAAAAAAGACTATTACTAAATATATACCTAGTAGCTTCATAGGCTGCGTTAAACCTTCTACCACATCTGTATCCGATCTATATTTACCAATATTTAGGCCATAAACCATACCCATAAGTCCCAAACCAAATGAAATCAAGAACAATACACCCATGATAAACGGCGAACGCATTAGGTTTCCGCTTACTCCACGCAAAATACCATAAGATGAAAATGTAGACAAGAGAATAATTAGAAAATAAATAGCGCCAATAATCAAAGCAGTATACAGTGATCGTTTCTCTTTTTTTGTAATGACTTGATTGGTTTGTATTTCAGTCATGCGTAGTTTATTGGTTTGAGGTATCAATATTTTTAATACTACAAAATAGATAATCATCGCAATAACCACCGTTGAAACAAACATAAATATGTAATTGGAGAATGGACCAATCATACCATTACCCATTCCATTTGCAACGACTGCTTCATCGGTTATTTTAGCTAACATCGGGTCCATAGTGCTTAGAATTACATTGGCACTATATCCGCAAGCTACAGACACATAAGAAGTAATAATACCTGCAATTGGATTTAGATTAACACTATGAAACAGTGATGCGGCTATAGGCAATAAAACTATATAACCTGCATCACCAATAATATTAGATATCAAACCTAGAATGATAACTAATAAGATGATGATTTTCTTTTGATGGCTATTACCAATAGCAGATCGTATACAAATATTTAAGAAGCCTGAATGTTGGGCTATTCCAATACCAAACATCGCAACGATAACCATACCAAGTGGTGGAAAATCAGTAAAGTTGGTTACTATGTTCCGTAATAACCAGCGAATACCTTCGGGACTTATAAGACTTTGAATTCTTAATTCTTCTCCTGTTAGTGGCACAATCAACCCTATTCCATAGATATCCATTATCCATGAAAGTAATATAATAAAAACAGTAAGCAGAAAATACATCGTAGCAGGATGTAAAATCAACTTTGTATTATTCTTCATCAGGTTCTATATTATCAATATCGAGAATTCTTAATTCAAGTGCTCGCACTACTAATCTTGTCGCATTAATACCAACACGTTCATCATTTGAGAACAGCCTTCCTATTAAGTCATTCTGTCTTTTTTCAAGAGATTTTACGCCAAAAGGCATTGCTTTCAAATTAGCAATCATATCTTTTGTATAACCTAAAGCCAAATGTCTTAAAAAGCGTTCATCGTATTCATCAATATCATAATTGATAACAGCTTCTTGTCGCTTTGTGTCATTGGCAACCGAAACCTTAAATCTATTGACAATTCTCTCTAATATCGGGAAATTAAAAACGAGCTTTTTGCCATTCATTACTGCCTGCACATCGGTTTTGGTCAATAGCTCTCCGGTTTTCAAGATTATACCATCTGCTCCGGCATTTAAAACATCTACCCAGAGTTTCTCATTTAATATTTCTCCAGTAAATATTAAAATGCGAACACTTGGATATTTAATCGATATATTCTTACAGATATCGACACCTATCGTAGTAGATCCACCTAATCCTAAATCGAGCAGTACCATATCTGGTATAGTTGCATCTATCAAAGGCCAAAACTCGGATTCGGTCATAGCTGTTCCTATTATTTCGGCCTCAGGAATCTCATGTCTAAAGATTTCTTCTGTACCTTTCAGTTCGAGTTTTACATCTTCTACTATAATAACTTTAAATTTATCTTCCATATACTATTATTATTTCTACTTATATAGTTATACTCAATTCTTGGCAGGTAGGGTAAAATAAACCGTAAAACCTCCCGTTTGATTCAATTCGGCATTAATTCTACATCCTCTTCTTCCGGCATATTCATCATGTTCACGAATAATTTGTTTACATATCAAATATTCGTAACCTTGTAATTGGTCATCACTTATGCTCGATATGCCTGTTAGACTCGGATAAAACAGATTATTTAAGTCACTGATGTTTTTTTTACGTCGGGTATCAGTATAAAGAAATCGAATAAAGTCGTTCTCTACAATTGCAACCATCCTAATAATTCCTGAACTATCATATCCGAAAGATTCATTGATTAGATTCTCTAAAAGAAATCTCAATTGCGTGACATCTCCTATAACCGTTTTATCTACAGTCGTAAATGAAAACTCTATTTTAAAGGAATGCTTCTTGTTTAATTTGCTTATATAATTAGCCGCATACTCACATAAGTCATTAACTTTAATGGTAGCTCTTCTAAATGTGACATCTGCAAGCTGACGCGATGCACACGAAGTTAAAATGGTAAATATGCCTTTATAATAATCTATAAGTTCACAGATTGACTCAATATTATCTAATTCTTCTTTTTCTGAGAAATTCTGTTGCGTCAGTTTATTTATAATCTGCTTAATTTTATTCGGATAATAGATAGTTTCATGTTTGATAGTGGATAGACAATTATCTAAGACCATATTCTGAACATGTAGCATATTATCTTCCCAGGAGGCTCTTTGCGTATCCTCGTGAGCAGATTCGATATCGCGATATTGAAGTGCAATTTTAATAATCGCATTATAAACAACAATCGCTACATATTTAGCTATTAGTTCGGCTAATAGGCGATTGTCTTCTCTCTCAAATGTATTGGCTGAATTAAAATATAAAACTCCCACACATTGGTGCTCAGATCCAACATCAACTATCAACGGAATTGAAAATGATTGATGGTTATACTGGATTGATTGTGAGTTATAACATTGCATTATAATTTCTGGAATCTTTGTTTGTTTGGGTTCAGATGCATAAATCATTTTCTTGGCTGTTTTATTAAAAACAGCAAGCGTCAAACAATCTATATCAAACAATTCACTTATCGATTTAAATGACTTCTGTACTATATATTGGGGAATATCATTTAGAACATCTTCTTCCTTTTGTAATGCTTCTGCATTATTGGTATCACCAATCAAAGAGGCAGATAATACTTGCTTATTTATTTCTAGAACTTGTTCTAAACGCTGTTGATTGAGTATTCTTTTTCGAATATACAAAATGTAATAACCTATAACGATGATTATTAGTAATAAAACACATAGGATGATACCAACAATTTTATTTATTGATGAACGTTCTAACTGGCGACAATAAGATTCTAAATATAAATCTTCGCTCTGCAGTTTATACAATGCTGTATAGGCATTATTGTTGTAATTATATCCCTCAAGTTGTTTTAAAGCCAAATAGGCAACAGCTGCTTCATTTCTTATATCCAAAATAATATGATAATCAGTTTCAAAGAAGCCATTCCACCAAGACAATTCTGCTGGATCTACCTTACTTATTAACTGCATATACTCTTTATTTAAAGCATTACTATAAGTATCATAATGTTCATTCAATAACATCATAGCAGAATCTGCATATAAAAGTGTCTTTTTATAATTATGCTCTATATTAGAGAAATAGGCAGCATTAGCATAATCGGATGCTTTATTTAATAAACTATTATACTCCTCGTTATCATAATTAGTCTTCTTGGGCTTGTTAACATCATTTACAAATTCACTAGATTGACAACTCATGATTGAGAATGAAGACAGAACAAGGATTAAGAATGAATAGAGAGTTTTTCTAATCCCTGTAGGCAATCTAAAATAAAAACGACTACCAACATTTAGCTTGCTATCTACTCCAAAAAGACAGTTTTTGAAAATAGGATTAGTCTTTTTATATTTCTCAATAATACCTTTACAGTTCATCAAACCAAAACCGCTGCCCTTACTCAAAAGCAATGTATCATTCTCATCTAATAAGTCATTCACGCCTATCTCCTTTGAGTCATATATTTTTTCATCGCGGATAAGAGCTATATCATGGTCAGACAATCCTCTCCCATTATCTTCAATCGAAATCTCAACATAATCGTCATATTGCTTTGCATATATATTAATTAAACCACCTTGTTGCGTATATTTCCGAGCATTCTCGGCCAAAGTGTTTATCATAAAGAGGGTTAAAGCTTTATCCGCTTTAATAGAAAGATTAGAAGTCTCTATTGTAAGCTTTTGCTTCTTAGACTCAAAGGTTCGCTTACCTTTACCTATAATTTCAAACAAATCATCCAAATCAAAAGTCTCAATATTCAATTTTAAAGCCCCTTGTTTCATTTTTATCCATATAGCAAGTATGTCATTGTATTCATTAATCTTTGTAACAAGCTCATCTATATAAGTAAACTTCTCTTTCTTGACATCATTTCTATTAATAAAACCTTTGGATATCAGCTTATTGACTTCATTTAGAATGCGATCTATAAACGGAGTTATGCCTGTTGCAATAGCCAAACATGTTTTCTTAATTATATTTTGTCTTTTACCGTTTATGATATGCTGTTCAAAAATATATTTCTGCTTTTCTAATTGTTCACGTTCTTCAATCAACAACGAATTAGTATGTTCATAATTTGAAACCCACTCTATATAGGGTTTTAGTATATGTATTAAAGCCAACTCATCTCGATTCAAAGGCAATAATGCTTTAATTTCTATATCGCAATTATCCCCACTTATGATTAAGACTTTATCCTTACCAAACAAATTATTTAGTCTGCTTTGAATGAAAACATAATCGACTGGAATATTTGAAGTAATATCACGGCAAAGGGCTAATGTCTTTTGTAATCTTTCAATATATATTTTATATCTCTTTTTAGAATGTTTGTTGAAGAAATAAAATAATACGACTACTAATAATAGTCCGATTATTATCATAAATAAAATAATAGAAAGCATCCTAGACTCATCTTCCAATGAATTAAAACGATTTTCCAATTCTTTATCTTGGCGAGTATCATTTAATATATCCAAATAAATATTTCTATTATAATCAGATTCTTTCTTCAATCCTTGTCCAGCATAAGAAACGCTCAATTGTTCCCGTATTCTTAGAATCCATTCAGGGATAGTTTTAATTTTCTCATGCTCTATCCACTTCATTTCAGCATATAGAGAGTCATTTGCAAAATATGGATATAATTTATCAATCGAATCAATATTCTCATTATAATACTCCTCATGATGTCTATTTACATACTGAAGAGCCTTAGTCAATGTATCGAGCGCATTTACGTAATGACCTTGATAGTTTAAGAATTTGCTTATCGTAACGTAGGTATTAGCTTCTTGATACTTGCCGCCATATTTCACAAATGCTTCTAAAGCCAATTGACTCAATTTTAATGGTAATAATGAATCAACGGGCAAATCAAAATTCTCAAGTTCAGTTAATCGATAATTATAGATTAATTCAAAATTATCTTTTGGGATTAACAATTCAGAGATATTCAGCAAACAGCTTCCTGTAAAGTATTCATAATTGCCATTATATGAGTTCACAAGGGTTGAATATAACTCATCAAATTCGCATAGTTTATGAAATTGATTACCATTAGGTATACATAACCCATCAGAACCTTTAATATAATTATAATATAAATATTGGTTGGTATCCTTACGCAACACATCATCTACCCTAACCTCACTTAAAGCATCGATTGCCTCTGTGCGCTGTTGTAAATAATAATAATAGACAGTTGAAACAAGATAAAACTCTGTGAAAGCATAATTTAGTCTAATTAATTCATGCTCATCAGTAAAGACACTACTATCCTCCTGAATTCTTTTCATTCTCTTGATAGCTTTATTCCTATAATCAAAGAATTCTTTGTTCATAGAAACCTTTTGATAAATACTCATCAGCCCAACATCTGCGATTAATCTTTCTAATTCGTTTTGAGTTAAATTATAGACATCTTTAAACAACTGCTCGGACCTTTCAAAATCCATCATCATTAAAGAGCAAAAAGCTAAGTTATTACAGGCCTCTGCCTTGCCTTGTGCATAGATATTAGAATACTGAAAAGCCTTATTTGCATAATAAAAAGAAGAATCAAGATCTTTATATTTATAATTATATGCCTTGTTATTCAAAGAGTCTATCAGCTGTATTTCTTTAGTTGGAGCAAAGCCAACACAAGAAAACAAAAAACATATTATGAATAAACAAAATACATAGATCGATATATGGGGAGTCTTGAGCATACAATTATATCCTAGTTATTTATATGTTCGAATTAACAAAACAGTGATTAATTTATCACTTATTATATTTATAAACATAATATTACCTAATCTTTACAAAACTACAAATAAATCCGAGTATTAAAAATGAAAAAATATTTTTTCTACAATAAGTCTTTTAGAATGATGAGACTTTTTTCTAACTTTGCACCTAAATTTATATGAATAGGTAATCACTATTAAAAAATGAGCGAAAAAGCACCTTTTATGGTATTCTCGGGTACAAACTCGAAATATCTTGCAGAGAAAATCTGCGCTAGTTTGAACTGCCCATTAGGCAATATGAATATAACCCATTTTGCAGATGGCGAATTTGCGGTTTCTTATGAAGAATCTGTACGTGGTTCAAATGTATTTTTAGTTCAATCAACTTTCCCTAACTCAGACAATCTAATGGAGTTATTGCTTATGGTAGATGCAGCAAAAAGAGCATCAGCTAAAAGCGTAATAGCAGTTATCCCTTATTTTGGTTGGGCGCGTCAAGACAGAAAAGACAAACCACGTGTTTCTATTGGCGCAAAATTAGTTGCTGACTTATTGATGGTAGCTGGCATTGATCGTCTTATCACAATGGATCTACATGCAGATCAAATCCAAGGTTTCTTTAATATTCCGGTAGATCACTTATACGCGTCAGCTGTTTTCTTACCATACATTCAGTCTTTAGGACTTGATGATTTAGTGATTGCAACACCAGACGTTGGTGGCTCGAAGCGTGCAAGTACTTTCTCTAAATATCTTGAAGTACCTTTGGTATTGTGCAACAAATCACGTGAGAAAGCAAATGAAGTTGCAACTATGCAAATCATTGGTGATGTGAAAAACAAAAATGTAGTTTTAGTTGATGATATCGTTGACACAGCTGGTACTATTACTAAAGCTGCCAATATCATGCTTGAAGCTGGTGCTAGTTCAGTACGTGCAATTGCAAGTCACTGTGTAATGTCTGACCCTGCATCTTTCAGAGTTCAAGAATCAGCTCTTACTGAAATCGTATTTACTGATAGCATTCCTTATTCTAAGAAATGCGTTAAAGTAAAACAATTAAGCATAGCTGATATGTTTGCTGAAACTATTAGACGTGTCGTAAATAATGAATCAATTAGTTCTCAATATATTATTTAAGACTAATTATCTCATACAAAAAAGCCGTTCTTGAATTCAAGAACGGCTTTTTTATATTATTTCCGAATCAATTCCGGTATCTTTAGCAATGTACCATAAGGCACATTATTAGGCTGTTTTATAACATCAGGATTATGCTTTACAATATACGGCCACAAGTTTTTAGTTCCATAGAAACGCAAAGAAATTCGTGTCAACGTCTCGCCTTGTTTCACTACATATGTGGTCTGTGTGCCCTTTATAATATAACTAATTGAATCAGGATCCGTTCCATCCACTTTGCCTTTTTCTACAGTTCTGCTTACCTTAGGTTCAACAACATTAGGTTCAACAATAGTGACCTTTGGCTTCTCTTCAACAGTATCAGCTTCTATTACGATTTCATTTGTCTCTGGAACTACAACATTAGAGATAGCAACCTTCTTAATCGCATCTTCACCAATTATTATAGTAGTTTCTTCGTTTGACAAAATATCATTTGAGATAATATTCGGATTATAAATAAAAAACAATACTCCACCACATATTAGCAATACAGTAAATATTAAAATAATCAGATACTTCATTAAGCTAGAAGAAGTTTTAGGCGCCTCCTTCTCATCAGCAATCCCATCTCCTTCTAAAGATGCTTGTTGGTTAGATAAATCAACCTCTATAGTACATGAATTATCCTGCTGAACGATCTCATTTGATGAGTTGACTGAAGTAGTATCAAGAGGAATACAAGGTTCATCAACAGCTTGGCATTCTTTAGTGTCAACAATCTCTGTTTTACTCAAAGAAGGATCTTCACTAGGAATGCTGGAAGCATCAATATCAGATAGTAGTACTTCTGACTCTTCTTTTTCAACTATAGTATCTTCAAGAACAGTATTCTCATTTAAAAGTACAGTTTCAAAATGAGCAAATGGTTTATTGATTATTTCGCGTAATGCACTCTCGGGGGTAAATGAAATTTTAGCATAACCCTCAATGACAAATCTTTCTCCAGTATTAATATTTACACTTTCCCTAGATTCAACATCAATAAGTTTAAAGGAGCCTAAGCCTTTAATCTTTACTAACTTATCATTCTTTAAAGATTCCTCTATTAACAAAAAGAATTCTTTCACGAATTTCTCAGATTGTTTTTTATCCAATCCGTGTTTTTCTATTAATAAATCTACAAATATTTGCTGATTTAGACGTTCTTCCATATAAGATTATTGTTTAAACTTATCTTTTAGTACAGCACTAGGACGAAATGACAAAACAAGTTTTGGAGGAACAAGAAAACGTTGTTTTGTTAAAGGATTTACAGTGATTCGCTCAGACTTCTTTTTAACCTCAAAGGTTCCAAATGTATGTATGCCGATAACATTCCCATCTTGAAGTTGATGAGTCATGCCTTTGATTAGAGTAGATATTAATTCACCTGTCTCCTTGGCAGAGACATTCATTCTATTAGATAATTCTGAGGTAAATTCCTTATTATTCAATTGATATATATTTTAAAATGTATTGCTATATTAATCATTTTTTGTGTTAAAATAATTAATATAGCAGTATTTTTAAATTATTTTTGCATATAAATCAAAATCATCCGAATCGATAATTGCAGCTTGATACATCTCTCCTATCTTCAAATCTATACCATCGGCTTTAATTAGCACCTCTGGATCTACTTCTGGAGAGTCAAACTCAGTACGGCCGATATAATAATCACCTTCAACTCTATCAATCATAACTCTCATTTCGCTACCAATCTTTTTGGCAGTTAGTTCAGCAGAGATTGTTTGTTGAATATCCATCAGTTCAGACAAACGTTGTTGCTTAACCTCATTATCAATATTGTCTTCATAATGATCTGCAGCATAAGTACCTTCTTCTTCAGAATATGCGAAAGCACCCATTCTATCAAATTTAGCATCACGAACAAACTCTTTTAGTTCTTCAAAATCTGCTTCTGATTCACCTGGATGGCCAACCATTAATGTTGTTCTTAAATGAATACCGGGAACTTCTTTACGGAATTTCTCAATAAGTTCATAAGTATCTTTCTTGCTTACTTGACGACGCATTTTATCAAGCATATTATCGCTGATATGCTGCAATGCAATATCCATATATTTACAAACATTATCGCGTTCACGCATTACTCGCAACAAATCTTCAGGAAAGTGAGCAGGGTATGCATAATGAAGTCTGATCCACTCTACTCCAGGAACATCCGAAATTCGTTCGATTAGTTCAGCTATATTTTGTTTTTTATATAAGTCTACACCATAATAGGTCAATTCTTGCGCTATGATTTGAAACTCTTTTACGCCACGAGCAACCAGATTCTTTACCTCTTCTACAATCTCTTCAATTGGTCTTGATGTATGTTTTCCAGTTATTATTGGAATAGCACAATATGAACATTTGCGATCACAACCCTCTGATATCTTAATATAAGCATAATGCTTTGGCGTTGTTAATGTACGATCATTACTTAATTCTTCATGGTAATTCTCGCCTAGCTCAGCCATTAATTCCTTCCAGTTAAATTTCCCGTAGAATTTATCTACCTGAGGAATTTCTGCTGACAATTCTTCTACGTATCTTTCAGACAAACATCCCATCACGAAAAGTTTATCCAAATCACCTTCTTCTTTTCGTTGAGCAAAATCTAAAATCATATTAATCGATTCCTCTTTTGCATCACCGATGAAGCCACAAGTATTAATCACAGCAATCTGTCCATTTGGATTTTCATCATCATGTGCAACTTCATATCCAATTGCTTCAAGCTGTCTAATTAGTTGCTCTGAATCAACTAAGTTCTTTGAGCAACCAAGTGTTATAATATCTATTTTTTTCTTATCCATTAATTCTCACCAAATAGCGAATTTACAAATTCATCTCTTCTAAAAACTTGAAGGTCTTCCATGCCCTCACCTAATCCTATATATTTAACTGGTATTTTAAATTGATCAGAAATACCAATTACAACTCCACCTTTAGCAGTACCATCTAGTTTGGTTATAGCCATTGCAGACACTTCTGTTGCTAAAGTAAATTGTTTTGCTTGTTCGAATGCATTCTGTCCTGTTGATCCATCTAACACAAGTAGAACTTCATCTGGAGCATCAGGAACAACTTTTTTCATTACATTCTTAATCTTTGTCAACTCATTCATCAAGCCAACTTTATTATGTAAACGGCCTGCAGTATCAATAATTACTACATCAGCATCGTTAGCAACTGCAGAGTTTAACGTATCAAATGCTACAGATGCAGGATCTGAACCCATTTTCTGCTTAATAACTGGCACACCTACTCTTTCACCCCATATCACTAATTGCTCTACAGCAGCAGCTCTAAAGGTATCGGCAGCACCTAAATAAACACTTTTACCTGCTTTTTTAAATTGATAAGCTAACTTTCCAATCGTAGTTGTTTTGCCTACTCCATTTACTCCAACAACCATTATAACATAAGGTTTCTTATCTAAAGGAATATTAAAATCAGCAACATCACTAGAGTGATTCTCTGTCAACAATGTAGCTATCTCATCACGAAGGATTTTATTAAGCTCTTGAGTATTGACATACTTATCATTAGCAACACGCTTTTCAATACGCTTGATTATATTTAAAGTAGTCTCTACACCAACATCAGATGTAATTAATACTTCTTCCAAGTTATCCAATACCTCATCGTCTACTTTAGACTTACCGGCAACGGCACGAGCTATTTTATTAAAAACACTTTCCTTAGTTTTAGATAATCCCTTATCTAAAGTTTCTTTTTTCTCTTTTGAGAAGAAGTTAAAAAATCCCATGATTACAATTGTTTGTATAATACATTATTTCACAAAGATATAACAAAGTAGTGATATCTATAAATATTCAAACAAAAAAATCCCCTTATTGTTAACATAGAAACAATAAGGGGATTTGAAATTGAAATATTAAATTCCAATTATTATTTTTTGAAAAAGTCTTGAACTTTCTCATTAGGAACCATTTGTTCATCAAATGTATAAGCACCAGTTTTTGGAGACTTAACCATTTTGATAACCTTTGTATAAGAACGTCCTTCTTTAGTACCGTCTTGCAAACTTGCTACTGTCTTCTTTGCCATGGGTTATACTTATTCTAAAATTATTTAATTTCTTTGTGAACTGTTACTCTTTTCAAGATTGGGTTGTATTTTTTCAACTCAAGTCTTTCTGTAGTATTTTTTCTGTTTTTAGTAGTAATATAACGAGATGTTCCCGGCATACCACTCTCTTTGTGTTCTGTACATTCCAGAATCACCTGCACTCTATTACCTTTCGCTTTTTTTGCCATAATTCAGTTTCTCCTCTTCGTTTAGCCAATAACTTTGATAGTCTTCCAATCACAAAAACCTTGGGTAACTGCATCAGTTAAGGCAGCATCCAAACCTTTTTTATTAATAACACGTAAACCTGCTGCACAAAGGCTTAGGCTAATCCAGCAGTCTTGTTCTACATAATAGAACTTTTTAGTAAACAAGTTCAAATCAAAGGTTCTCTTCGTTCTTCTCTTTGAGTGTGAAACATTGTTGCCAACCATGGCTTTCTTTCCGGTAATTTGACAAATCTTCGACATTTCTATCTTATTTTTATAGTTTTTATCTATACTTATTTCAAACAGGGCACAAAGTAAGCGCTTTTCGAGCTAAAAAACAAATAAAACAGTAATTATTTCGCCTCACAACTAGTTTTTACCTGTTTCTAGTAGTTCTAGCATCAATAAAAGTGCATTATTAGCTGCTCTTTCCACATTCATAGCGCGTCCTCGGTTAATTTCCTGCTTCAAAGTTAACTGTTTTTCTTTATAACAAGCAGCAATCCAAATTGTGCCTACAGGTTTATCAACCGTACCACCATCCGGACCTGCAATTCCTGATGTCGCTATTGCACAATCTACATTTAATTGTTTCATAGCTCCTTTTGCCATTGCAATTACAGTCTCTTCACTTACTGCACCTTTCGCAGACAAAATAGCGGGCGACACCTCTAATAGATCTATTTTTACTTGATTTGAATATGCTACTATTCCTCCTTTGTAATATTCGGAACATCCAGGTATACTAGTAATTCGAGCAGCAATGCTCCCGCCAGTACAACTTTCTGCCGTAGCAATACTTAAACCCAAATTCTTCAGCTTATCACCTAGAATAATTTCTAAAGGAGAATCTGAATCTATCAACAAGTCTTTTCCTAAAATAGACTTTAATTTTAAGCTTTCTTCATTTAAAAGATCAGAAAGCACATTCTCGTCAGTTCCTCTTGCGGTAAGCCTTAACAGAACAATCCCTAATTTAGGCAAATATGCCAACTTTATCGAGTCAGGCAATTGCCCTTCCCAGCTGGCAATCTTTTCAGCCAATATTGACTCCGGAAGATTCTTCACCAAGAATGTTCTATGAATAATATTACCCAACGAAGCTATATTCTTCAATCTAGGCAAAATCTCTTCAGACATCACGGTAGTCATCTCCTGAGGAACACCTGGCAAAGAAACAAGTATTTTATTATTTGCTTCAAACCAACAAATAGGCGCCGTACCCACCCTATTATTAATCACTGTACATTTTTCAGGAACCATAGCTTGACTCTTATTAAGGTCATTCATGGAAATTCGATTCCCTAATATACGTTTTATATTTGCATAAACAGCATCATTAAAGATAAGTTTAGTATCAAAATAGTCACATAGAACTTTTTTCGTGATATCATCCTTCGTTGGACCCAATCCACCAGTCACTATCACTAAATCTACTCTTTTCATTGCAGATTCTAAAGCATCAACAATCTCATTTTGTCGATCGCGAACCGAAGTTACACGCAACACTTCAACACCTACATTATTTAATTCATGTCCAATCCATGCAGAGTTTGTATCAACAACTTGCCCGATTAGCAATTCATCACCAATAGTTATTATTTCTGCAAACATAAATAGCGATTATTATAATGTTACACGCGAGTATGCAGGAAGATCAATTGAGCAAAAATCTTTATCCAAATACTTCAGATACCCTGTAATCGCAATCATTGCTGCGTTATCAGTTGTGTATCCAAACTTTGGTATATAAATATTCCATCCATACTTATCAGCATGCTCCTTAAAAGCATTTCTTAAACCGTTGTTTGCAGATACACCACCAGCAACAGCAACTTCATTGATTTTATATTGCTTAGCAGCCTTGCGAAGCTTATCCATTAAAATATCAACAACAGTTTTTTCTAAAGAGGCCGCCAAGTCAACTTTATTATTCTCAATAAAGTTAGGATCCTCTTTTAAAGAATCACGAAGAGAATATAAAAAAGATGTCTTCAAGCCACTAAAGCTATAATCCAAGCCTGGTATATTAGGTTTATTGAAAGTAAAAGCCTTTGGATTTCCTTGTCTAGCCAATTTATCAATAATCGGTCCACCCGGATAACCCAATCCCATTACTTTGCTACATTTATCAATTGCTTCACCAGCAGCATCATCGATTGTTTGACCAAGTATCTCCATTTCATTATACGATTTCACCAATATAATTTGAGAGTTACCACCAGAAACCAACAAACACAAAAACGGAAATTTAGGCTGTTTATTTGGTTCACCTTCCTCTTTAATGAAATGAGCTAACACATGACCAGTCAAGTGATTAACATCAACCAAAGGGATGTTCAAAGAACGTGCAAAACCTTTAGCAAAAGAGACACCTACCAACAATGATCCCATCAAGCCAGGACCACGAGTAAAAGCTACCGCACTCAAATCCTCTTTAGTGATACCAGCTTTCTTCAAAGCCTCATGTACTACAGGTACTATATTCTGTTGGTGAGCACGCGAAGCTAATTCAGGTACTACTCCACCATATGATTCATGAACTGATTGGTTCGAAACAACATTTGACAATAAATAGCCATCTTTAATTACTGCAGCAGATGTATCATCACAAGAAGATTCTATTCCTAATATATATGTACTCATATTTATTTTAAACTTTAAACGCCACAAAAGTAATCATAAAAGTAGGATTCATAACGAACTATTTTATATTTTTGTTGGCTTAAATAATTTTTGCAATTTATCAAAACACTAAAAAAAACTATACGATGGGTTATAGGCATCATCTTATCGGTATATGCCTTGACAATACTATTACTGAATATACCATTTATTCAGCAAAATCTCGCTACTCTTGTCTCCAAAGAGTTATCAAATAAATTAAATACGGAGGTTTTCATCAGAAAAATCAATATTGGATTATTAAACAGAATCATTATTGACGATTTACTTCTTGAAGATCAAAACAGCGATGAATTGCTTAAGGTAACTAGATTTTCTGCTAAACTAGAGATTCTACCACTTTTCAATGGGAAGATACGTATTAGCAGCGTACAATTATTCGGATTCAACATCAATTTAAATAAAGCTACTCCAGATTCCGAAACTAATTTTCAGTTTATCATTGACGCTTTTGCCTCCAAAGACGACACACCCAAAGAAAACAATCTTGACTTGCGTATTAACACCTTATTGATACGACGTGGAAAATTATCATATAACGTATTATCAACAGATAGTACTCCCGGACGTTTTAATAAAAACCATATCGAGATTCAGAATATCATTGCCAATATTTCATTAAAAGCATTACAAAAAGATTCTATCAACATCGCAGTAAAACGCCTAAACTTCGATGAACAATCTGGATTTGAACTTAAGAAACTGAATTTTAAAACAATAATAAGCAACAATGGAGCAACCGTTGAAAATTTCAATTTAGAACTGCCAAATACATCCTTAAATCTAGACACAATCAATGTATCATATAATGGGATTGAGTCATTAGAAAAGTTCGATGAAAACATTGCATTTGAGATTCAAATGCTTCCTTCTTATATAACCCCCAAAGATATATCTCCATTTGTACCTGTATTGGCCAATTTTGATGAGAAAATAGAACTTGATTTTGAGGCACAAGGCACATTAGGCGATTTTGAATGTAAGAAACTATCAATAACATCGGGTAACAACTTTAAGTTATCATCGAATGCATCTTTTCAGCATATCACTAACTTAAGAGAAGCTTTTATATATGGCAAGATAGGCAATTTACAAGTCAACAAAGAAGGCATAGATTTCATTTTCAGGAACTTTGTTTCTGAGGAAAAGAAAACTCCCCAGATATTAACCAACCTTGGAGATATTTCTTTCCACGGAGAAGTTTCCGGATACTTTACCGACCTTGTTACATATGGAATATTAAATACTGACGTTGGTTCTATCAAAACTGACGTTAAAATAACATCAGACCTCGATAGAAACAGATTCTCTTATTCGGGTCTGCTCGAAACAAAAGGAATTAATATCGGTCAACTAACAAGTGATTCGCAATTTGGTGAGACTGTATTTAATTTTAATGTTGACGGCAAACATGAGAAAGACAAGAAACCAGACATACAATTAAAAGGGTTTATATCTTCAATTGAAATCAAATCCTATCAATATGAGAATATAACGATTGATGGCGAATACAAATCAGGAAACATCAATGGAGAATTCATATTGGATGACCCCAATGGACAGATACACCTTCAAGGATCAGCAATTTTAAATGCAAGAGTTCCAAAATATGATTTCTATGCATCAATAAAGAATTTATTCCCAAATCGTTTAAATCTAACACCTAAATACGAAGATACTGACTTCTCAATTAATTTGGAAGGCAATCTTGAAGGCAAAAGAATTGAAGACCTATTGGGCGAAATAAAAATAGACAGTTTCATATTCAATGCTCCAAACAAAAAATATTTTCTCGATTATTTGACTGTAGAATCTACAAACAACGAATCGGTTAAATCTCTCATCATAGATTCTGACTTCCTAAAAGCCAGCATTATAGGCTCATACAATTACCAATCTATCGAACAAAGTCTTACTAACATACTACACTCCTATTTACCTTCACTCGTTGGTCATAAATCGAAGTACAAAGAAACAAATAACAATTTCAAGATTGACATCAATGTATTGAACACCCAATTATTATCTAATGTCTTGGATATACCAATACATCTATATTCGCCAGCTACAATAAAAGGATTTGTAAACGATCAAGCTCATCATCTACGTCTCGAAGGATATTTTCCTAGAATCAGATATAAAGAGAATTTCATTGAATCAGGTATGTTCTTAATAGCTAATACCGAATCAGCTATTGATGGAAAAATCCGTTTAACAAGTAGAAAGAAAGATGGAGCTGTCAATATTTCCTTGACAACTCAGGCTAAAAATGATATTATTAATACAACCCTAGATTGGGGTAACAACACATCTATAACGTATAGCGGTAAACTTGACACATCTGCAAGCTTCTTTCGTTCAGAGAAGACCACTAATAACTTAGAAGCAATTATAGACATTAATCCAACAGAGATCATTTTAAATGATACAATTTGGAAAGTCAGTCCATCACAAATTAAGATTGCAAAGGATGATATAAATATAAATAATTTCAATTTTAGCCACAATGAGCGTTTTATACACATTGATGGAAAAATATCAAGTTTACCAACTGATACGATAAAAATAGATTTAAACAGAATAAATATAGGATATGTCTTTGATATAGCCCAAGTGACCGATGATGTAGACTTTGAAGGAGATGCTACAGGCTATCTTTATGGATCAGACCTATTCAAAACTCCACAGTTACATACCCAACTCAAGATTAATAATTTTGCATTAAATAACGGTGTATTAGGTCAGCTAGACATCTATGGAACATGGAATAATGAGAATAATGGTATTTATCTAGATGCTCGTATCGCCAATAAAGACAAGACTGAAAGTTTCGTAAAAGGACATATATTCCCTATCAAACCAACTTCGGGTTTAGATTTGATGATTGATGCAACAAACCTAAATATCAAGTTTATCGAAAAGTACATGAATTCGATAGCAGAAGATTTAAAAGGGAGTGTTAGCGGCAAAGTACATTTCTATGGCCCATTTAAAGAGTTAGCCTTAAGCGGATCGGCAATGACCAATGCTTCCATGAAAATAGATATTCTAAATACAACCTTTGTAGTAAACGATTCTATAAGAATGCATTCGGGAGGTATTGACTTCAACAAGGTTAAGATTAGCGACTTAGAAGGTCACACTGGAACTGTAAATGGTTATTTAAAATATAACTACTTTAAAAACATACAGTATTATCTCGACGTACAAGTCAACAACATGCTTTTAATGAACACAAACGAGACAGCCGACATTCCATTTTATGGAACAGTATATGCTACTGGCAATGCATTGCTTAGTGGTAATGCACAGTCTGGTCTCAATGCGAATGTGGCTATGACTACTAATAAAAATACTGAATTCAATTATTCAATAGCAACTGCAGCGGTAGCCACAAGCACTCAGTTTATCACTTTCAAAGATAAGACTCCGCGTCGTAGCCAAGATTCTATTCAAATAACCACCTACTTTGACGAAATACAAAAAGAGGAAAGCTATCAGACAACAACAGATATACGATTGAACCTACTGATTGACGCCACCCCAGATGCAACAATGAAAATCATTATGGACCCCGCAACAGGTGATTATATCAGTTGCAAAGGAACAGGTAATATCAGAACTGAATTCTATAATAAAGGTGATGTCAAATTATTCGGAAGCTATCGTATTCAACAAGGAATCTATAAGTTCAGTTTACAAGAAGTTATACGTAAAGACTTCATCATAACAAACGGTAGCACCATAACATTCAACGGTCCTCCGTTGGATGCTACATTAGATATTCAAGCTGCATATACAGTTCCATCAGCATCGTTAAACGATTTAATCCCCGATGCTTCATCGATAGTTCAGCAACCTAATGTAAGAGTAAACTGCATCATGAATATAACCGGTAGATTATTACAACCTACTGTCAAGTTAGATATAGCATTACCCAACGAACGAGATGAAATACAAACATTAGTTCGCAACTACATCAGCACAGAAGAGCAGATGAATATGCAAACACTCTATCTGTTAGGTATCGGTAAGTTCTATATGGAAAACAATACAGGTACAAGCCAATCAGACATGATGTCATCTGTATTGTCATCTACCCTATCCGGCCAATTAAACAATCTCTTATCGCAGATTATAGACAACAACAACTGGAATATAGGTACAAATTTAAGTACAGGAGAAAAAGGTTGGACAGACATGGAGGTAGAAGGGATTCTATCAGGGCAATTATTAAATAATCGATTAATCATTAATGGAAACTTTGGATATAAAGACAATCCAATGGCGAACACAAACTTTGTAGGCGATTTTAATGCCGAATGGTTACTGAATACAACCGGAGACATTCGACTCAAAGCCTACAATGAAACTAATGATCGTTATTACACCAAAACAAACCTTACCACCCAAGGTGTAGGTATTATGTTCAAAAAAGACTTTAATAGATGGAATGATTTGTTCTTCTGGAAAAATTGGAGACGCAAGAAATTAGAGAAAAAGATAAAAAATGAGATTGAAATCATAGAAGAAATTGAGGACTCACCTCAATTAGAGAAGTCAAATTATCTACCCTCTTATATCCAATTAAAGAGAGATTCTATTCAGAACAATTAAAAAGCCATTGTATTTTATACACTTTTCATTTGTAAAATGCTACAATCTACAGATAGAATGTAGCATTTTACATGATTAAATGCATCATTTTACAACTCCGTTAATCAATAGTTCCACGCGCTTTTCCTGTTTTTATAGGTAAAAGATACCTAAACACAATCCCTTTTCTGATGTGTGATTACATCAAATCTACTACAAAAACGGTCTTTTATATGAGTAATTCAAATTTTACACATTTTTTCACAAAAAGCAAACAATTGTATTACAAGCAATTAAAAAATATCAATTCTTTTTTTTTGCTTCAGCTATTGTTATTCTAAAAATACTCCCTATCTTTGCAGCGCTTTTAAGGAAAACAACTTAGAAACAATCGAGGTGTAGCGCAGTCCGGTTAGCGCACCTGCTTTGGGAGCAGGGGGTCCCAGGTTCGAATCCTGGTACCTCGACAACGAAAATAAAAACGACAAACAATCGAGGTGTAGCGCAGTCCGGTTAGCGCACCTGCTTTGGGAGCAGGGGG
>CAMTPH010000053.1 GCA_947074345.1 uncultured Bacteroides sp.
AATCTTCGATTTGTTGAAGTTGTTGCACGTATACCGCACGTTCTTTTTTAAGTCTATTTACAACAGATGGTTTATCAAACTGTTGTCTACGTCTTAATTCTTTAACGATACCGGTTTTCTCAAATTTTCTCTTGAATTTCTTCAGCGCTTTTTCAATGTTTTCGCCTTCTTTTACAGGTACTACAATCATTTTCTAATTATTAATATGTTATGGTTTAATATTTCGCAGTAAATTGCGGCGCAAAATTACATATACTTTCTTTATTTACAAAACTTTCTGCAATATTTTATCAAAATCATTCTATATCCCCACGAATATGGCTAAGATTGGGCTAAAACAGTGTATATTTGGGTTATAAATATATTAAAAAGGTATGAAACAAGTCATTAAAAAACGTATAGATGCGTTAAGAAACGAACTTACCCTACGTTCGATTGCTGCTTTTATTATCCCTAGTACAGACCCACATCTCAGTGAATACGTTGCCCCATATTGGAAAATCCGCGAATGGATTTCTGGTTTTAACGGGTCGGCCGGAACGGTAGTAATACTTAATAATGAAGCTGGACTTTGGACAGATTCAAGATACTTCATACAAGCCGCCGAACAACTTCAAGAGACAGGAATAAGTCTATATAAAGAGATGATCCCAGGCAACCCTACAATCACAGAATACTTATGCAACCATCTTAATCCCGGAGACACAGTTGGCATTGATGGAAGAATGTTTTCAGCGGAACAAGTTGAAAACTACAAAAAAGCACTATGGAAACATTCCATTGATATTGTAGACTGCAATGATATCATAGACCAAATATGGAAAGATCGACCTGAGTTACCTTTAACTCCACCTTTTATACACGATATGGCCCATGCAGGCGTATCAAGCATAGAGAAAATAGCTATGATTAGAGCTATTTTAGAGAAAGAACAAATTGATGCCCTATTTGTTTCTACGCTTGATGAAATAGCATGGACTTTAAATTTACGTGGGAACGACATAAAATGCAATCCGTTATTTATTAGTTATCTTTATATTTCGGATCACAAAACCATCTTATTCATCGATCCCGAAAAGATAAATCACGAATTAGCCGTTTATCTTAAAGACATAAATATATCTTGCATTCCATATAGTGAGACAATGCAATTTATCAGAGAAATTGAAAATAAAAAGATTTGGATGCAACCATCTAAAACAAATTACTCAGTATTCTCTACCGTGTCATCATGTACTATCATTCGCAAAGATTCACCTATTGCTTTATTAAAATCGTTACGCAACCCTATTGAGCAAGAAGGCATACGAAATGCAATGCAAAAAGACGGTGTAGCAATGGTTCGTTTTCTACATTGGCTAGACGATGCTATTAAAACAAATCAAGAGACTGAACTTAGCGTATCTGCTAAATTAGAAGAATTTCGTTCGCAAGAAGAACTATTTATAGGAACAAGCTTTGACACCATTGCCGGATATCAAGAACATGGCGCGATAGTTCATTATTCAGCTACACCAGAAAGTGATGCAACACTAAAACCCGCAGGCTTTTTATTATTAGATTCTGGTGCCCAATATTTAGACGGAACAACAGATATTACTCGTACAATAGCACTAGGAGAGTTAACAGACGAGCAAAAAATAGACTATACACTCGTATTGAAGGGACATATCAATTTGGCAATGGCAATCTTCCCTGCAGGTACTCGCGGAGCGCAACTTGATGTACTTGCAAGAATGCCACTATGGCAACACTACATGAATTATTTGCATGGAACAGGACATGGAGTTGGCCATTTCTTGAATGTACACGAGGGACCACAAAGCATTCGTATGAATGAAAACCCCACGACACTTCAACTAGGAATGGTTACTTCAAACGAACCAGGAGTTTATAAAGACGGTAAATACGGAATACGTATTGAGAACTTGATTCTTGTATGCGAAGCTGGACAAGGTATGTATGGTGATTATTATCGCTTTGAAACACTAACATTGTGTCCAATCTGCTTAAAGGGCGTTGTCGAAGAATTGTTAACCAAAAGCGAAATCGAATGGTTAAACAATTATCATCAAACTGTGTTTGAAAGCTTGGCATGCAAATTGAATGAAGAAGAGCTTGCTTGGTTAAGAAAAGCTACCCAACCTATTAACTATAAATAATATGGCAATAATAAGATCGGTAAGAGGTTTTACTCCTCATATTGGCAAAAACTGTTTTCTCGCTGAGAATGCAGCCATAATAGGAGATGTAATAATGGGCGATGATTGCAGCATATGGTACAGTACAGTATTAAGAGGTGATGTAAACTCGATTCGTATAGGCAATGGCGTAAACATACAAGATGGCAGTGTATTACACACCTTATATGAAAAGTCAACAATTGAAATTGGCAATCACGTATCTGTTGGACATAACGTAACAATACATGGAGCACATATTAAAGACTATGCATTAATTGGCATGGGTTCTACCCTACTCGATCATGCAGTAGTAGGAGAAGGTGCAATTGTGGCGGCAGGTTCGTTGGTATTAAGCAATACAATTATTGAACCGGGAAGCATTTGGGGAGGAGTACCTGCTAAGTTCATTAAGAAGGTAGATCCATCACAAGCAAAAGAACTAAACGAAAAGATTGCCCACAATTATCTTATGTATTCTTCATGGTATAAAGAAGATAAATAATATAGTATCACATTATCATATTATATACTATCTGTAAACAGAAAGCTACCTGCAAAACAAAACATGCAGGTAGCTTTTGTTTTAAATAATAAAAGAGCACCACGAAACAAACAAATAATACCCTAGAGAAATTAAAGTAATATTTATTTTTGTAGTATTATTCTTAATCTAATACACACCTGTCTTATGAAATTAAAATCTGGTCTTTGCGCCACACTATTAACTATTCTAAGTAGCTCTAATTTAGTAGCTCAAGATGAAAGCCCAAACATACGAATCAACCAATTGGGTTTTTATCCATCACAAGAGAAGATTGCAGTCTGGGATAATGAGAAAGAAGCAGATTATATCATTTTAGATCCGAGCAAACAAATCATTGAAAATTCATCGACAAAACAAGCAACATTATCTAGAATATCAAATAAAACGAGACAAACAATAGATTTAAGTAAAGCAAACAAGCCTGGTAAGTATACCTTAATAGCAGATAATGATACGATTCACTTTACTGTAGAAGAAAATAATCTTAGGTCGCTCTCTAAAGTTGCGATACGTTCTTTTTATTATCAACGTACAGGCATTCCAATACTAGAAAAGCATGCAGGCAAATGGAAAAGAGGAAGTGCACACCACGACACATTAGTATATATACATCCTAACGCCGCAGATGAAAACCATAAAGCGCTAGAAACAATTTCGTCACCGGGTGGGTGGTACGATGCAGGCGATTACAATAAATACATAGTCAACTCGGCATACAGCATTGGCCTAATGCTGACAGGCTATCAGCTAATTCCACAATATTATAAAAATCTAGCATTGAATATCCCTGAAAGTGGAAACAGTACCCCAGACTTACTGAACGAAATGTATTTCAATTTAAAATGGATGCTAACTATGCAAGATTCGTTTGATGGTGGAGTATACCATAAATTAACTACACCCAATTTTGAAGGATTCATAGCTCCAAACAAATGTAAGCAGAAACGATATGTAGTTGCAAAATCTACAGCGGCAACACTCGATTTTGCAGCAGTAATGGCTCAGGCATCTCGCATATATGATAAGTACGAAGTAGATTATCCACATTTTTCTAAAAAAGCATTGAATGCAGCTATAAAAGCATATGAATGGGCAAAGCAAAATCCTCAGTTGGCTTATAGTCAAAAAAAGCTGAATGAGAAATTCAAACCAGCTATTAAAACCGGCGAATATGGAGATCAGAAATTTAATGATGAGTTCTTTTGGGCAGCATGTGAACTATATATAGCAACCCACGACAAAGAATACTTAAATGACATTAAGAAATATATGCCAGATAGATTCACCAATCCCACATGGGGATGTGTAGAATCATTGGGAACATTCAGTTTATTATTAAATCAAAATGCTGAGATAGAACAAATCGTTAATAAACTTAAGGGGCAACTACTAACCTATGCCGAACAAGAGGTAAACAAGAAAAATAATAGTTGCTTTAATACCATGTTTGGCAATGATGCTACAGATTTTGGATGGGGTGCATTATCTGAGAAATGTATCAATCCGGCTATATCAATCCTGATAGCAGCCAAACTATGCGATAATACAAAGTTAGATGATTACCTCAACAATGCATTTCACAATATGGATTATATACTTGGAAGAAATGCAACAGGATATTGCTATGTTACAGGTTTCGGTGCAAAAAGCCCGATGAATATTCACCATAGACTATCAGCATCAGATAAGATTAAAGAGCCAATTCCCGGTTTCTTAGCAGGTGGCCCTAATCAACATCAGCAAGACAAAGGGCAAGGAGTTAAGTACATATCAAACTATGCAGATGAGTCTTATTCAGACACCCTACCCTCATATGCTTCAAATGAAATAGCCATTAATTGGAATGCATCATTAGTTGTTTTAGCCGGGTTGCTAGATGCATGGAGTAAATAGAAAAGATTAGAAATTAATGATTTGCATAATCTTATCAGTAGCGCCGGCATTACTTGTAACATAGTAACCGGCGTTCGAACCTGTTTCACGCAAGAAAAGTTCGTCGGTCATTAATTTATCAAGCAACTCCTCAAATTCATCATAAGTCCAAATCGAGTAAGCACCATTAGCCTCTATCAACTGAGTAGCCTCCATGAACTTTTGGTACTTAGGACCGAAAATAACAGGAATACCATATACAGCAGCTTCAAGAGTATTATGAATACCATCACCAAACCCACCACCTACATAAGCGACTTCGCCATATCGATAGATAGAAGATAATAATCCAAAGCAGTCAATAATTAAACAATCAGCATTGGCAACATTGTGTTCATTGGCTTTAGAGTAACGAACATAAGGACGTTTCAGCTTACTAATAATTTGTACCAAATGATTCTCATCTATCACGTGAGGAGCAATAATGATTTTCATTTCAGGGTGCGTATTGAAGTAATCCAAAAAGATTTCCTCATCCGGTTCCCATGAACTACCCGCAACAAAAACAAATGAGTCGCCTTTAAACTTCTCTACTAAAGGAAGTTGTTTTGCTTCATCTCTAATTTGCAACACACGGTCGAAGCGAGTATCACCCACAACAGAAACACGTGTAATACCAATCTTAGACAAGAAGCGCTTAGAAGCTTCATTTTGAACAAATAAGTAATCGAAATCTTTAAGTACATCACGATAAGTACCGCCATACCATTTAAAGAAGATTTGATCTCTTCTAAAAATAGAAGAAACGCTATACACAGGAATATGGCGTTTATGCAATTCGTCTAGATAGTTCTTCCAGAACTCATATTTAATAAAAAAAGCCATGCAAGGCTTAGCAATGCCTAAGAATTTCTTAACATTGCGAGGTTTATCAAAAGGCAGATAGCATACGATATCTGCCCCTTTATAGTTTTTGCGAACTTCGTATCCCGAAGGCGAAAAGAAAGTTAGCAGTATTTTATATTCAGGATGTCTGGCGCGTATCGTTTCAATCAACGGACGACCTTGTTCGAACTCACCCAACGATGCTGCATGAAACCAAATATAAGAAGCATCCTTCTCTATTTGTTGTCTCAACAGTTCGTATACAACCCAATGCCCCTTCATCATTTTGCGGGGCTTACGGCTGAATGGCGCAGCTAAATGAACTAAAGTATCGTAAATTAAAATAGCCAGATTATAGATCATACTATACGCTAAATTACTTCAACACTTCTACGGCACGATTGATACGAGCCAAAGTTTCTTCTTTACCTAAGATCCAAGAAATATCGAACATATGAGGACCTTTTCCTTCGCCAACAAGTGCCAATCGGAAAGCATTCATAATGTTTCCGGTATGATATTCTTTTTCTGCGATCCAATTCATCACTACAGTTTCTTGGTTATGAGGAGTAAAGTCTTCAAGAGAAGCCAACACTTCGCCAAGTTCAGTCATGCATTTAGCCGAATCTTCTTTCCAGCGTTTTTTAGCTGTTTTTTCATCATAAGCAGTTGGAGCTACGAAGAAGAATTTTGAAGCGTCCCAAAGTTCACTAACAAAATTAACACGCTCTTTCATCATACCTGCAACCAACGCTACTTTGTCAAATTCTGGTTCTACACCATGCGCTTGAACAATAGGCATAAACAGTTTACCTAACTCAATATCCGATTTCTTTTGGATATAAGTGTGGTTGAACCAAATTCCTTTTTTGTAATCGAATTTAGCACCCGATTTGCTACAACGATTCAAGTTGAATAATTGTACCATCTCAGCCAAAGACATTACCTCTTGATCGTTACCCGGATTCCATCCAAGAAGAGCCAAGAAGTTGATAACAGCTTCAGGCAAGTAACCAGCTTCACGGTATCCCGAAGAAACATCACCTGTTTTAGGATCAGTCCATTGCAATGGGAATACAGGGAAACCTAAGCGATCACCATCACGTTTACTTAGTTTACCATTGCCTTCAGGTTTTAGCAATAGAGGTAAGTGGGCGAAAGCAGGCATTGTCTCTTCCCAACCAAAAGCACGATATAAAAGAACGTGCAAAGGAGCAGAAGGCAACCACTCTTCACCACGAATCACATGCGAGATTTCCATCAAGTGGTCATCTACGATATTTGCTAAGTGATAAGTAGGCAATTCATCAGCCGATTTATATAAAACTTTATCATCAAGAATTGATGAGTTGATTACAACTTCACCACGTATTAAGTCGTTCACACAAACATCTTCATTTGGTTCAATTTTAATACGCACTACATATTTTTCTCCTGCAGCAATTAGCTCATCAACTTGTTCTTTTGACAAAGACAATGAATTGCGCATAGACATACGAGTCGAAGCGTCATATTGGAAGTTAGCTATTTCAGCACGTTTAGCATCCAACTCCTCTGGTGTATCGAAAGCAACATATGCTTTACCATTATCCAATAGTAGTTGAACATATTTCTTATAAATATCGCGACGTTCAGATTGGCGATATGGGCCATGGTTTCCGCCGAAAGTTACCCCTTCGTCAAATTCAATACCAAGCCATTTGAAAGACTCAATAATATACTCTTCCGCTCCAGGTACGAAACGGTTTGAGTCAGTATCTTCAATACGAAAAACGAATTCTCCTCCATGTTGGCGAGCAAACAGATAATTATACAATGCAGTACGTACGCCCCCAATGTGCAATGCACCGGTTGGACTCGGAGCAAAGCGAACTCTAACTTTTCTTTCTGTCATAAACTAGTTTTTAGTATAGGTAAATCATGGCAAAATTACATGATTTTTTTCACACTATTGATTTTTTTCGTACTTTTCGCAAAAAAAGTAGTCTATATGAAGCAACCAAATAAGAAAAGAAGCTTATCCTACCGCAATTTTCTATACAAAGCAATCATCTTTGTTATTACAGTAACAGTGATGGTTTATTTCTTGCCACGTGAAGGAAAATTCAATTATCAATTTGATATTGATAAGCCTTGGAAATATGGTCAATTAATGGCTACTTTCGATTTCCCTATCTACAAAGACGATGCAGTGGTAAAACGCGAACTTGATAGTTTAAATCATTCATTCCAACCCTATTTTGTACTCAACAAAAAGGTTGAAAATGAAGCCATCAAAAAGCTGAAAGAGAACTACCAAAGCCGCCTAAAGGAGTATTTACCCAATCCTGAATACATAAAGTCAATTGAATCAAACTTACGTAAGATTTATTCGGCAGGTATTATTTCTACAAACGATGCATCCATTCTAGATAAAGACAGCACGTATGCAGTCAGAATCATATCCGATAAGCTAGCTCAGTCTGAGCTCATCAACAACCTTTATACCCCCAAAGAGGCGTATGAGTTTCTTGTTAGTGCCGATTCGGCTCTTATCAACCCCGTATTGTTGAGACAATGCGGATTGAATGATTTCATTATACCCAACTTAACGATCGACTTAGACCGCACACAAACGGCAAAAGATGAAATTACCAACAACTATTCCTGGGCAAAAGGAGTTATCATAAGCGGACAGAAGATTATTGATAGAGGCGAAATTATTACGCCCGAGAAGTTCAATATATTAGAATCATTACGCAAAGAATCCATCCAAAGAAGCGAGTCGCTCAGCCAAAAGCGAATAATCCTAGTTGGACAAATCTTGTTTGTGAGCTTCTTTATCTTTTTGTTCTTGATGTATCTTAACCTCTTCCGCAAAGATTATTTTAAACATCGTGGTAACTTAATGCTGCTCTTCTCATTGATGATTGTTTATAGCGTTGCCACCTCTTTATTATCGAGCGAAACCGTTATCAATATAAACATTATTCCTTTTGCCATGATGGCAATCATCATTCGGGTATTCCTCGATTCGAGAACAGCTTTCATGAGTTATTTAACTACTATCTTAATCTGTTCCATAACGCTAAGTCTACCATTCGAATTTATTGTCGTGCAATTAGCTGCCGGTATGGCAGGCATATTTAGTTTAAGAGAGTTGTCGCAACGATCGCAATTATTCAGAACTGCATTGATAGTTATATTGACTTACATGTTTATCAATTTTGCTTTAGAACTTATTATTGAAAATGATATTTCTAAACTTAACGCACACATGTATATATACTTCATCATTAATGGCGTGCTGTTATTGTTTGCTTATCCGTTGTTGTTCATACTCGAAAAGACTTTTGGATTTACTACAAATGTTACCTTGGTGGAGTTATCTAACATCAATAATGACCTATTAAAGCAGATGGCCGAAACTGTGCCCGGCACATTTCAACACTCTATGCAAGTAGCCAATCTGGCTGCAGAGGCTGCCAACCATATAGGAGCAAACAGTCAACTAGTTCGTACAGGTGCTTTATATCATGATATAGGTAAAATGGAGAACCCTGCATTCTTTACTGAGAACCAAACTGCTGGGGTTAATCCTCACAAGAACTTGAGCTACGAACAAAGTGCACAAGTGGTGATTAATCATGTTATCGACGGATTAAAATTAGCCGATAAACACAATTTACCTAAAGTCATTAAAGATTTTATCAATACGCACCACGGACAAGGCAAGACCAAGTACTTCTATATCTCATGGAAAAATGAGCATCCGGGTGAAGAGCCCAATGAAGAGATGTTCACCTATCCGGGCGTAAATCCTTTCTCGAAAGAAACAGCTGTACTGATGATGGCAGATTCTGTCGAAGCAGCATCACGCAGTTTGCCCGAATATACCGAAGAAAGCATTAGCAATTTAGTCGATAAGATTATTGACTCGCAAGTAGCCGAAGGTTATTTCAAGAACTGCCCTATTACATTTAGAGATATCGAAACCGTTAAGAATGTCTTTAAGGAGAAACTAAAAACAATCTATCATACGCGTATCAGCTATCCTGAATTGCAGAAGTAAACCTTCATTATATAATATAACAAAGAGGCTTATCGAACTATATGTTTGATAAGCCTCTTTGTTATAAATGTGTATCCGAAAATTCCATTTGGTTTCAGTGCGGTGAAACTTTAGTTTCAGTGAGATAAAACCAGGGTTTCAGCGCACTGAAACCAATGGAATATGATACAATATACAGTCTATTTATTTATTGGGATGCAGATCTTCTAATAATCCGCTACAAGCATCTTCGAGTATATCGAGTACATATTCAAAACCTTCAGCGCCTCCATAATATGGATCGGGCACATGATCAGTATTGATACGTTTGCAATAATCGGTCATTCTACCAATTTTCTTACAGGCTTCGGGCGATGGTGCTTTATCGTGCAAATCGTCGATATTACGATCGTCCATGCCAAGTATCAAATCATATTCAAAGAAGTCATCGGTTACAACAGGACGTGAACGATGAGTCAGGTTATAACCTCGCTTAGCAGCATGAGCACGCATACGACTATCTGGCAATTCACCTTTATGATAAGCTAAAATACCGGCAGAGTCGATTGTGATTTCTTTCTCTAAACCTGCTTCTTTCAATAATTTGAGCATCACTCCTTCGGCAGTCGACGAGCGACATATATTTCCTAAACAAACAAATAATATTTTCTTCATATCTACATGGGATCTACATCATAGTAAACAATCAGCGACTTAAACTGAGGCTCTTCTGTCATCTCTTTCTGAATCTGAAGAAGTCGTTTGCGCGCTTCACTCATCGATGCATTAATCTCTATTTTAATAACTATTTTCTTGATAAATAAAGTTTGAACTCTCGCTACCGGCGGATTGTCGGGACCAAGCACGCGCTCATGAAAAACAGAGCGTAACTTAGCAGCCATTGTATTGGCAGCAAGATCGAGTTGCTGTTCGTTGCGATGTTTTAAGTACACATAAATCAACCGGTAAAAGGGTGGATACTTAAACATATGACGTTCGGCCAACTGTCCGCTTACCATCTCATCATAATCATTTGAAATGACTTGATGGATAATGGGATGGTCTATGCTTTTAGTCTGCAATATCACTTTACCCTGTTTATTCTTTCGTCCGGCTCTACCTGCTACTTGAGCCATCAGTTGAAAAGCTCGTTCGTATGCTCTAAAGTCGGGATAGTTGAGCATGGTGTCGGCATTGAGAATACCCACCACACTAACATGATCAAAGTCGAGTCCTTTAGACACCATCTGCGTACCAATCAAGATATCAGTTTTACCTTGTTCGAAATCCATGATAATCTTCTCGTAGGCAGTACGTGTTTTTGTTGTATCTAAGTCCATACGCGCCACGCGTGCTTCGGGGAAGAGAACTTTTACATCATCTTCTATCTTCTCGGTTCCAAAGCCACGATTTACAATATCTGTTCCTTCGCATGCCGGACAAGAGCGTGGCAATATATACGTATATCCGCAATAATGACAAGTAAGCTGATTGATGCCTTTGTGATAGGTAAGACTTACATCACAGTTTTTACACTTGGGCACCCAACCGCAAGTACGACATTCGACCATTGGAGCAAAACCACGACGGTTCTGAAACAAGATGACTTGTTCTTTATTATCGAGTGACTGACGGATGTTCTCTAACAACAAAGAGGAGAATTGTCCTACCATTCGCTTTTTGCGGTGCAGCTCTTTGATATCAACAGGGATAATCTCGGGCAGTTTGATCTCTTTATATCGTTCTTTCAACTCTACCAAACCATATTTACCTGTAGTTGCGTTATACCAACTCTCTATAGATGGAGTAGCTGTACCAAGTAGCACTCTAGCATTTGTCATATTTGCCAATACGATCGCTGCATTGCGAGCATGGTAACGTGGTGCCGGATCTTGTTGCTTATAGGTATTTTCGTGCTCTTCGTCAACCAAGATTAAACCGAGGTTTTTGAATGGCAAAAAGATAGACGAACGAACACCCAATATGATATCGTAGGGTTGATCGCTTAACTGCTTACGCCATATTTCAACACGCTCGGCATCGGGAAACTTCGAGTGATAAACACCCAAACGACTACCGAATGCACGCTTCAATCGCTCGGTAATCTGAGTAGTCAGCGCAATCTCGGGTAAGAGGTAAAGCACCTGTTTGCCTTTGCGTAGCATTTCATCTATCAAGTGAATATAGACTTCTGTCTTTCCGCTTGAAGTAACTCCATGCAATAGGCATACGCTCTTTGTTTGAAAGATATCGTTTATCTGATTGAAAGCACTTTGTTGGGGTTGGTTGAGAGGATTCATTCGCAAATCGCCCGCTTCTACTCCTTCCAATCGACCTACTTCGTGATAGTATATGGTTAAGATTTTCTTATCTACCAACCCATTAAGAGCTGCCGCAGTAGCATTGGCCGATTCTAACAGCTCGCGCTTTGAGACTTCGCGAATAGGTGCACTGCCCAATACCCCAGACATGGAAATGTATTTCATCAACAGGTCTTGTTGCTTGGGTGCACGCGCCAGCATATCGAGCAATATGTTCAACTGCTTTTCGGTGACTTCGCTAGTAAATCGTACACGTGCTTCGAGACGGGGTTTATAGGTACGCTTCAACTCCTCTTTTACGAAGATGGCTTCTTTATCGAGTAGCTGTTTTATAACGTTAAGAATATTCTTGATGCCACTCTCCTTCTCTAACTTTGTAACAGATTGCACAGGATCTATCGACAATAAATCGAGTATTTGTTGCTCGCGAGCAGGCAATGCTTCGGTTGCTTCAAAGTCGGGATTGTACTCTACAATGGTTTCACTCTCGAGCTTTAAGCCCGATGGCAATGCGGCTTTGTATACATCGCCTTGTGTACATAGATAATATTCAGATAGCCACTGCCAAAACTTAAACTGCATAGGCAGTAAGATAGGCGTAGCATCAAGAAGAGTGGAGATTTCTTTTACTTCATATTCGGTAGGTGCGCAGTAATGCACATTGTAGACAATTGCCGTATAGAACTTTTTTCGACCAAAAGGCACAATAACGCGACATCCTGGTTTTACTTCTTCATTAAACTCCTCGGGCACAGCATACGTAAAATAGTTGGCAAGAGGAAGAGGCAATATTACATCTACAAACTTCTTCATTGGAATACAAAGATATAAAAAAGAGAGTTATTAGTCCGTTTGATAAATGTTAATAGTTAATGAGCTGGACAAGGTAACCCACCGTGGTGGATAAGGTAGGCCACCAAGGTGGGTTAACTGACCTACATGAGTACATTAATAATTAAATAAAAGGGCAACTTAAGATAATAAAAAAGAGGCTCACCACTAGATGAACCTCTCTATATATCGTTTTGTAATGTATTACATTAGAACAAATAAGCAGCTGATATTTGCCAAGTTTTTGTTTTATACTTATCGAATACAGCATTGATACCTTCTTTTACAGTAACCTCACCCGACTTGCCCAATGGAATGTTGTAGTTAACACCCACTTGCAAATGACCAAGCAATTTCACACCAGCACCTACATTCACACCCAAAAGCGCTTTACGTTTATCAACAATACCGTCGTCACCTTTAAAATTAAAGAAGAAATCGGGACCTGCTGCTACAAACACACCAAGCATGCTTCCTAGACCTATGGTGTATTTCAAGTTAACAGGAATATCAAGACCTGATTGTTTGAAATTATTGTCTTCAGACTTAACACCACGTTGGTTATAAAGAAGGGCTGCATCGATACCTAAGCCAACAATTGGAATGGTAAACTCAGCCATTGGGCCGATAAAGAAACCACCCATATTATCTGATTTAAATAACTCTTTGTTGAATGATACTTTTGAGACATTAGCACCACCCTTAATACCCCATTGTAGTTGTGATTGTGCAGGTAGAGCAATCATAGTGAAAAGAACCACTAGAATTAAAGTTACATTTTTCTTCATACAAATAATAGTTTATATTTTAATACAAAGATATACATTTTTTATATTATAACTATTTCTACGAAAGATAATTCAATATATCAAGCTTGTAGCATATAGAGTATCAGCTATTTAAATAAAAAAGGAGCATGAAGTGAATCATGCTCCTTAAACTATTGTTTAAAACAAGTAAGCTAGAGAAATTTGCCATGTACGAATCTTGTAATTCTTTCGAATATCTTGGTAAGGGTAAGATGAATTAGCGTATCTCTCCATGGCCGATACATCAATATGCCCGGAGCGATCGAACGGAATATTATAATTGAAACCTATTTGAAGATGCCTCAATAAATTGATACCGGCACCGAAATTCATACCTATCATCGCTTTACGCTTATGCACCCAACCATCATTCCCTTTAAGGTTAAAATAGAAGTTAGGTCCCAATCCAACATAAACACCCAACATATCAGTAAGAGCTAGCGTATACTTTAAGTTTACGGGTATATCAAAACCGGATTGTTTAAAATTATTAGCATGCGACTTCACGCCACGCTGGTCATATAGAAATGCTCCATCTATACCTACACCCAAAACAGGAACGTTGAACTCTACGATTGGGCCAAAGAAGAATCCGCCCATATTATCTTTGTTGAATGAGATTTTAGAGATATTGGCACCTCCCTTAAAACCCCATTGAAAGAATTGAGCGTGAGCAGGCGCAGCAATCATTAACATAAGGCCAATGACTAATAAACTGATGTTTTTTTTCATAACGGTATATATTCATTTAAAATATGATGTATGTAGCTCTCTCAATAATGGTTTACATTGCTTTATCGTTCTTAACAATCGAGCTTGCCAATATGTTTACATCACTGTAGGTAACAAAGAAAAACGAGAATACAACCAATGGCTATATTCTCGTTTATGTATGTTTGTCTAAATATCTTTTAGAACATATAGGCAGCAGACATCTGCCATGTTTTAATTTTATAATTCACATTATGACCATCAGATACTATAACCTGACCCGACTCTTTGAGTGGTATATTATAGTTGAAACCTAATTGCAGATGACCAAAGAGTTTGAAACCTGCACCAAAGTTCATTCCTACAGTCGACTTTCTTTTTCGTATATCGTAATAATCGTTTTTGAAGTTAAAGAAGAAGTCGGGACCTGCTGCTACATAGATACCAAACATTTGACCAAGTGCCAATGTATACTTCAAATTAACCGGAATATCAAAACCCGATTGTTTAAAGTTATACTCATCTGTCTTTATCCCCTTTTGATTATAAAGGGCAGCTGCATCAATACCAAAACCGGTTCCTGGAATTGTCATCTCGGCCATCGGACCAAAGAAGAATCCACCCATATCATCTTTATTGAATGATATCTTTGATACATTGGCTCCTCCCTTTAGACCAAACTGAAGAAATTGAGCCTTAGCTGGCAATGCTATGCATAAGCATGCTGCGAATAATAGTAGTGTAGTAAGTCGTTTCATTTTATCGTTTGTATTAAATAGGCAACAAAGATAAATATTAATCTTACAACTACTAATGGTTCATAATAGCACTTAACGTCGCTCTCTTCTTACAGAAGCCTTTGGTCCTCCCGAACTACTTGAACTAGAACGTGATGAGCTTTTAGATTTAACAGCTGCAGTTTGACCTTTTTTCTTTGAATTACTTCTAACAGCTGCTGTTTCTTTTGATGCTTCTTTTGTGTTAGTAGATGCTTTCTCGGCAGCTTTGCTTGCTGTTGTTGCTTTGGCTGTCTCAGCTGCTGCAGCTTTTTCGGCTGCTGCCTTCTCTGCATTTACCAAATCACTACCATACAAGTTACGCTCAAACTGTACCAACTCGCCTTCAATTCGTTTTTGCTCTTTGACTAATGCCGAATCGGTATCGCAGTATTGTGCCAATACTTGATTGCGAAGATTGGTAGTTTTATAGATATCTCCTTTGTATTGTTTTGCTGTGAAGAAGTCATTCATATTACGGTTAGTAACATGATTATAATCACTAGCCATGATTGGAGCACCATTTAGGTAAGGAGCCAAGTCATTGTAGTTGATCCAAAACATAGGCAACTTAACGCGGTCCATACTAAAATCTTCTGAACGATGTAATACCGGACATATAGCAGTTACAGTTGAACCAAATGTAGAGGTGCGATGATCAAAGTACCAAACTTCTTTGATAAAATAACTCAAAACATCAGCCGAAGGTATATCGCTATTATCAATCATCATTACACTGTCTTTTACATTTTTAATCTTACGTTGTTCGTAGTAAATGCCAAAACGGTCTAATATGTCTTTGAACTTAACTTCATTGGATGAAGTGAGTCTTTCTACACCATCGAGTTGATATTCGTATGCAGGTATCTTCCTTGTTCCTAGTAGTTGAAAGATGAGTGAGAAAAGATTCTTACGGTCATCCATCGGTTCAACAGGATAATATAAAGAACCGTTTGCACCATCTGTAAGATCAAGTGTGCGATAGATTTCACGAGTCCAAACCACATCATTAGGGAGTGAGTTTGAACCAGGATAGCTTATCTGAGCACGAACAGATAGTTCGTTACCTGGACTTTTCTTATCGGGTTGAGAAGTGCGCGATGCAGGTTGAGCGAAAGTTGATAGATTGCACATCAACAAAACTGCTCCAAAGAGTATGACAACTTTATGTTTCATCATTGCTAAACTTATATACGTTGTTCATTTATTAATTAATAATCACCTCGAGTGTTGCTGGAAGAACTCTCTCTACTCCATCGGGTCCTTTAGCACGAACACGCGAAATATAGAAGCGTTTACCACGCGAAAGGCGACGGAACATATCCTTTTGACGAGTTGAGAAATTAGGACCTGAAGATACTTCGGGCACAGCATTTCCCATATTATCAAAGAATACAGTTTCGAAACCAAGCACCTGGAAGTTGATATTCAACAATCCATCATCGATAGCTGCTACAATACCGTCTGTATTCATTAAAGATGCTTTTGGAAGACCAGCTCCACCACGATAACGTTTTGAGTTGCCATTTGCATCTTTATATTCTATAAATGGTGAGGGATCGGGCAAAGCACGTACTTGATAAGCATATTCGCCCATCACTTGACTGCGACCATCTACATTGGCAGATACACGTATCACGGCTTCTTTTCCTATTTGAGAAGGATGAGCAACAAAGCTATTGCCTTCGCGTTTCAAAGTACCATTGCCATTGGCAACAGCTGCTTGTACTTGGCTACTTGGCACACCTGGTACAGATATACTGATTGGGTTATCATAACCGGCATATAGCACATTCATCAAAGTAGCCGAAACGGTAGCTGAAGGTTCAATAACAGAGTATTTCTGAGAGAAGTTTCTTCTTATCACCTCTCCATCACTGCTATTAAGTTCCATATATCCATTCAAGGTGAAATCGCCAGTGGTATTACAAACTGTTTCGTATATTCCTTGTGAGTTTTCAGGTAGTTTTCGTTCGCCGATATAAATAGCAGGACGTTGAGTTGAGTCGACTGCTGCCAATATAATCTGAGCGCTTAACTTACCGCCACGAACAATATTCTGAGAATTAGGAATAACATATGCATTGACTTGGTTCACACGTAAATCGCGGATATCGATATCTTGCGTTATTGAGTGAAGAGCTTCACCTTCGGCGTAACGAATGTCACTTTGAAGTTTAGAAAGCAAAGTAGCAGCGGCTGCAGCGGGTGTTCCTTCAAACAAACGAGGAATATTAAGGGTAAGATTATCACTGATGATTTTCTTTTGAACCGGATTTTCAATTTGCGATACAATCTCTTCTTTGAACTGATCTATTTGCTCGGCAAGCTCTGTACCCTTGCCTGTGCGTGGCGAGAACATTACAAACGAAGATACCTCTAAGTCATCTTGTTTGGCATTGTTGATACGAGCCTTCAAATCGCCAACAAACATATAGAGTGAATCTGATTTATCTTTAATTCGAATAGCCTTTTCGTACCAAGGACCTACCTTCTCTGGATTATTGGCCATTGATTGAGCCAAAGCATCATAGAGTGCTAGGTTTTGTTGATTGGAATTGATTGTAGTACGTACCAAGCTATCATCGACAAGTGTAAAACCACGCAATACATCCGACGACACATTGAGTGCCAACATAGCCATCAGTACAATGTACATCAGGTTAATCATCTTCTGGCGCGGTGTTTGACTTCCAAAACTCATAGTTTTCCTTTCTTATTTAGAGGTCATGGCAAGCAACATGCGTGCGTACACTTCATTTAGTTCTTCAATCTGACGAGCCATACGTCTTGTTTGTTCGTGCACCTGATCGATTGTAGTGATCTGCGTGCTTGCACTACGCAATTGCATTTCGTAGATAGCATTGATACCTGCTAGGTTTTTAGCCAAAGCTTGCATCTGCTCAGAGTCTTGTGCAATATTTTGTGTTTGCTCAGTGCAACGAGCCAACATAGAAGTCATAGCTTTAAGCTGTGTCAGATATTCAGCATTAACTTGTTCCATTTCAGGTGTAACAGGTTGCACCGGCTGAGGAGCAGGTTGCTGAACAAATCCATTATGCTGCATAGCATGCACTGGTTGTTGATGGTTTTGGCCATGCATCATACCAGGTTGAGCGAATGGCTGACCGCCATTGTTAGCATAAACTTGTTGTTGAGCCGCCATTTGTTGTGCGTTAGGATTGCAAACGCCGGTAGTTAAATCGCATTCGGTAGACGCATTCATAGGAACTGAGTCAAAGAATGAATTATCACGCGGCATGATATCTGGCTCTGGTCCACGCTTTACACCCGACAAGTCGAAAGCAGAGATAAAGAAGATTAATACTTCTGTACCCATACCAAGACATAGTGCAATGTTAGCACCGGGGAAATGAATTAATTTAAATAATGCACCAACTAGTACAATAGAAGCACCCCAGTTATATGCATAGTTTAATACTGTCTGCCCTTTTGGAGTTGACATCAAATCCTGCATTTTCTGACGCAGGCTTCTTTTATTATCTCTATTTCCCATCTTTACTTTCTTTTTTTGTTATGTCCAACCTGACTTCTTACACAACGGAATCCAATATATGATCTTTGTTCGTTTTGATATTCTGATGCACGAGCATCTGAACGAATGAAAGCATTCACATCTTTCCAAGATCCACCACGTACAACTTTCTTTTTCATACGATAAGGATCTTCTTGAGCCGCATTATATTGCAAATCTGGATTCATATCATTCATCGATAAAACCCCCGACTCAGTATATACAGTAGAAGTCCATTCAGCTACATTACCTGCCATATCATAAAGACCATTTGAGTTTGGAGCATAAGTTCCTACTCGAGTCGTAATCAAATGACCATCTTGAGTGTAATCACCTTTACCCGGTTTATAGTTAGCCTTAAAACATCCTTTCTCATCTTTAGAAGAGTTTTCATTCCAAGGATACTTATTTCCTTCTTCGCTACGGGCAGCATATTCCCACTCCGCTTCAGAAGGTAATCGGTAACGTTGAATATATTTTGCTTGCCCTTTCAATCCTGATAGTAAATAATTGGTACGCCATGCACAATATGCATTAGCCTGCTCCCAACTCACACCTACAACAGGGTTATCATTGTATGAAGGATGATTCATATAAAGACGCATATACATCTCATGATTAGCATTCGGGAAGTCATTCACCCAACAAGTTGTATCGGGATAAACATTAACAATGTATGTATTCAAGAAATCCCATTCACTTGAAAGAGGGCGTGTAATGGTTTGACTTACAATATGACCATCATCATCAATATAAGCTGTATCTTTTGAAATCATAATGACTTCATCGTGATTTACTGGAATATCTGTATTCTTATTACGTTGAGCAGCATCTAGTCGATGACGTCTTTTGGCAGCTTCTGCAAAATCAAAAATCTCATAATAATAGTTCATCTGCGAAGGATCTAAGCCCATCTCACCAGTAACTGGGTGTTGCTTATAAACACTTTCGATAGCCATCTGCTCATCTTCGGTAGCTTTACGCCATGGAATAGGTTTGTTCCAATTTAAATATGGCTTAATTGGATTACCCTCTCTATCTTCTTCAATCTTATAGATTTCATTGCCTCCATAAGCAGGATCGGCTAAACGTTCACGAATAATAGAGTCGCGCACCCAACTTACAAATTGTTTATATTGAGCAACGGATACTTCATTCTCATCCATCCAGAAAGATTCTACAGAAATCTCTTTAGTTGGTACATGAACTCCCCATAATGAATCTTGTTCATCAGGCCCCATATTGATGGAACCACGTTTAATAAGTACCATGCCATAAGGGGTTGGTTCATTCCAAGCAGTAGCTCTTTGGCCTACAACTTCACCTCCCGGTGCACTAGAGCCTCCTCCAGACATAGCACCCATACATGAAGATAGTAATACGACCAACAACACTACAATTATACAGTTTGTACTCCTCATTGTTTTATTTCTCAATTATAAGATTCTTATACTCTTATGTTTATTTTTACTTTTCTTAAACAAATTGATATCCATGGCATAACTTACAACTAAATCGTGAGAGCCATTGCCTACACCTATTTGTGATGTGTACATTTCGTAAGCATACCCTACGGTTACAGACCGAATAACAGCTCCAATGCTAAATGTAAAAGAGATAGACGGAGAGTAGGTTAATCCTAAAGCAAGCTTTTTCTCTTCGAAAGTGTAGAAAAAACGACCTGTTAGATCTACTCTTGTTGAATTTAAATCACTCTGCACTAAAGTAGATGGCTGTATGGAAATTAACGGATTGCTAGTCTGAATATTGTATCCACCTGTAAAATAAAGCATTGGTTTAATATTTATTTGACTAGTTTCACCTGTATCATTTTTACTGAAACTAAGGATAGGACTGGTAAGATGTTGGCCCGAGAAACCAACATAAAACTTAGAATGTGAATAAAATGCACCAATACCTAAATCGATACCTGTACCACTTTGTTTTGAGGAAGGAAATGCCGGATCTGATTCTCCGCCAGGTCCTAGGTCTAAATCTTTCGGATCAAAAGCAACATTTATAATTCCTCCTTGTACCCCAATACCCAATGTTCCGCCTTTTATTTTCAGCTTATAAGAATATTGCAGCCAAAAACGTTGGTTCTTAAACAAACCAATCGCATCACTCATGACTCCGACACCAACACCCTGACGTTTATTAAATAATGAGAATGGCATATCAGCACCAAAATTCATAGTTCTAGGAGCGCGATCAAAATTAGTCAGCTGCATAGAATAGGTGCCGTAAATATTAAGTTTATCAGTTTGACCCGCCCATGCAGGATTATAATACCCATTTAAATCCCAATATTGAGTAAAATGGACATCAAATTGCGCGCTTGCTTTTTGAGCAAAAAACAAGGACGAAATAACAACTAGGCTTAATATAAGAATGCGGTTCATTTGGTATAATGAACTGTAAAATGGAGAAAAAATTGTGTTTAACAAATAATATGTATATAATAAACAGCCGTTACGCATCATATATTAAGAGTGCGAGACGGCTGTCAATAATCATTTTACTATCCAAGATAGTGCTATAAAGAAGATATTGTTTAAAATCAATATTCCTCTTCATTGAAAAAGAAATCTTCTTTGCTTGGATAATCAGGCCAGATATCTTCGATACTTTCATACATCTCACCTTCATCTTCCATTTCTTGCAAGTTCTCAATCACCTCCAAAGGAGCACCTGAGCGCATTGCATAATCAATAAGTTCATCCTTAGTAGCAGGCCAAGGAGCATCCTCCAGTTTTGACGCTAGTTCCAATGTCCAATACATAAGCTATCAGTCTTTTAATTTGTGAATATTGGTATAGTTATTTATTTTCCGCAAAAGTAT
>CAMTPH010000054.1 GCA_947074345.1 uncultured Bacteroides sp.
TATTTTAACTTGTACTACTTGTATTGTTTATCAAACTTTCAAAGAACGATTTCTTTTCTTTCAACTTTTAGAGTGAAAGCGGATGCAAAGATAACAACTTTAATTCTTATCTTCCAAATTATTTCAAACTTTTTTTTTTGAAATATAATTCGTTTCCATTTCCATCCCAATAAGTCAAAACTCAAGACTTAGCTTCTCTTGCTAAGCGGATGCAAAAGTAGAGTATAAATACTAATAAGCAAAATATATCAATCATTATTTTTCATATAAACTAAATTATTTCCTCAAGTTATTGATATTCAAAACTTCAGCAATAAAAGAAACATAGAGTTAGTAATAGGTAATAAAATTGGAATACATTATAATATTACGCACGCATGTACATGTACATTATATATAGTCTTCATAGGAAATCCAAAACAGACTATATGAATTAATAAAATAAATATCGCAAATCAATTAATCAATAAACAGTCATCGGCCATTATTTAGACAAAAACAAACTGAGAATAAAAAGAAAACAAAACAAATAAGGGATAATTATTCTACAAAACTGTGACAAACGCAAAATATAAACGACTTATAAAACGAATATCAACCTAATTATTTATCTTTGTTAGCTATTCAAAAATTTATAGCTATCACAAAAATCACGAAATTACGATGAAAGATTTTTTAAAATTTACATTAGCTACTGTAACAGGACTTATACTAACAGGTATAATTTTTATTTTCTTAGGAGTTATTTCTATCCTCAGCATCGCGTCTTCTGCTGAGACAGAAACTATTGTTAAAAAGAATTCTGTAATGGTTCTTAATCTGAATGGAACATTAGTTGAAAGAACGCAAGAAGATTTCAATAGCATGATTACTCAGCTAACTGGTGATGGCACAAACTCATATGGTCTTGATGATATACTATCGTCAATAAAAAAAGCCAAAGAGAATGAAAACATTAAAGGTATCTATATTAAAGCCAACACTCTTGCTACGTCGTATGCTTCACTTGAAGCAATTCGTACTGCGTTGATAGATTTTAAAGAAAGCGGTAAATTTATTGTAGCTTATTCAGATATATACACACAAGGTTTGTATTATCTGTCGAGTGTAGCAGACAAAGTTCTATTGAATCCACAAGGAGCTGTAGAATGGGCAGGATTAGCTTCAACACCTATATTCTATAAAGATTTGCTTAGCAAATTGGGAATTAAAATGGAAGTGTTTAAAGTTGGAACATACAAATCGGCTGTTGAACCCTTTACCTCAACAGAGATGAGCCCTGCAAATCGCGAACAAATATCAGCTTTCTTAGGATCAATTTGGAGTCAAGTTACAAGTGGAGTTTCTGAATCACGTAATATTTCAGTAGACTCTCTAAATATTATTGCTGATGAAATGATGATGTTTTATCCAGCTCAAAAGAATGTTGAATGTGGATTGGTTGACACCCTTATTTATCAGAATGATGTTCGTGACTACCTAAAACAAATGGCAGGATTGACTAAAGATGATAAAATTAGAATGCTTGGTCTTTCTGACATGATAAATATCAAAAGAAATACACCTAAAGATAAAAGCGGTAATATTGTAGCTGTATATTATGCAACAGGAGAAATCGTGAATGAATCTAGCTCTATGCTTTCAGACGAAGCTATTGTTGGATCAAAAGTAATTAAAGATTTGCGTAAATTGAAAGATAACGAAGATGTGAAAGCGGTAGTACTACGTGTGAACTCACCAGGAGGAAGCGCATTTGCATCAGAACAAATATGGCATGCCGTAAAAGAGTTAAAGACTGAAAAACCTGTCATTGTATCAATGGGTAACTATGCAGCATCTGGCGGATATTATATTTCGTGTATTGCAGATAGCATTGTAGCAGAGCCAGCAACCTTGACCGGATCAATAGGTATCTTTGGTATGTTTCCTAATGTAGAAGGATTAACAAACAAAATTGGCGTAACATCTAGTGTTGTTAAAACAAATACGTTCTCTGACTTTGGAAATGTAATGCGTCCATTAAACAACGATGAGAAAGGGCTAATGCAAATGATGATAACAAGAGGTTATTATTTATTTGTTGACAGATGCGCTGAAGGTCGTAATATGACACGCGAACAAATAGAAAAAGTAGCAGAAGGTAGAGTTTGGACAGGTGAAATGGCTAAAGAATTAGGATTAGTAGATGAACTAGGCGGTATAGATCGTGCTCTAGAAATAGCAGTAGCAAAAGCAGGCATCGAAAACTATTCACTTAAGTCTTATCCAGCAAAAGAAAGTTTCCTAACAAATTTACTAAATTTATCTGGCGGCAATTTTATAGAAAGCCAAATCATGAAGAGCAAGCTAGGTAGTTATTATAGTGACTTCAACTTATTGCGCACAATTCAAGAGCGTGAAATGATTCAAGCACGCTTGCCTTTTGAATTAAACGTGAACTAATCGATATAGATGAGCGATAAATCATTCAAGATATACAAATCTCTCTACCCGCTTTCGTGGATTTATGGAGGGGTTACAATGTTCAGAAATAAACTCTTTGACTGGAATAAAATCCGGTCAAAGAGTTTTGACATTCCTACTATCTGCATAGGCAATCTATCAGTAGGCGGAACGGGCAAAACACCACATACCGAATATCTTATTCATTTATTGCACAAACAGTACCAAGTGGCCGTATTAAGCAGAGGATACAAACGTGCAACTAAAGGCTATGTTTTATCAACGAAAGATAGCAATGCAGATACGATTGGTGATGAACCATTTCAAATCAAATCAAAGTTTCACGATGTACAAGTAGCAGTAGACGAAGATAGATGTCACGGTATTGAAGAGTTAATGCAATTAAACGCCCCACCGGTTGATGTAGTACTACTAGATGACGCATTTCAGCATCGATATGTAAAAGCAGGACTTAACATACTATTGACTGATTATAATCGTTTATTCAGTGATGATGCCATATTGCCAGCCGGTCGTTTAAGAGAATCTTCAAAAGGGAGAAAAAGAGCTCAAATTGTCATAGTCACAAAATGTCCACAAGATCTTAAACCAATTGATTATAATATCACGGCCAAAAGATTGAACCTTTTTCCTTATCAGCAGTTATATTTTTCATCATTCGAATATGGAGATTTAAAAGCTATATTCCCTGAAACATTAGATAATCAACAGTTGATTAACAAAAAAATAGCTTCAATCAAAGATATGAGTGTACTTTTAGTTACAGGAATAGCTTCACCCAAACCATTGATTGAAAGAATAAAAAAGTATACTCAGCATATTGATGTATTGTCGTTTGGCGATCATCATAACTTTAGTATTCAAGATATGGAGTTAATAAAGAGGCGATTTGATGAATTAGATATTAATAACCGTATTATCATTACTACTGAAAAAGATGCAACACGTATTATTGAACATCAAGGGTTAAACAATGAATTAAAACAATTCATGTATATACAACCCATTGAAGTAACAATATTACAAGGTCAAGAAAATAATTTTAACCAACAAATAATTGAGTATGTTAGAAAGAATTCAAGAAACAGCAGCATTTCTAAAAACAAAAATGCACAGTAGCCCTGAAACGGCGATAATACTTGGTACAGGACTAGGAAGTCTTGTGAATGAAATTACTGATAAGTACGAAATCGAATATCAAGATATTCCTAACTTCCCAGTTTCTACAGTAGAAGGACATAGTGGAAAGTTAATCTTCGGAAAACTTGGCAACAAAGACATTATGGCAATGCAAGGCCGTTTCCATTTTTATGAAGGATACGATATGAAAGAAGTTACTTTCCCTGTTCGTGTAATGCGCGAATTAGGCATCAAAACTTTATTCGTATCAAATGCAAGTGGAGGAACTAATGCCGATTTCGAAATTGGTGATTTAATGATTATCACTGATCATATAAATGCTTTCCCAGAACACCCATTGCGTGGCAAAAACATCAGCTACGGACCACGTTTCTTAGACATGAGCGAGCCTTATGATAAAGAATTAATTGCAAAAGCCAATGAGATTGCAAAAGAAAAAGGAATCAAAGTTCAACATGGTGTATACTTAGGCACACAAGGACCAACATTCGAAACACCAGCAGAATATAAGATGTTTCATATATGGGGTGCAGATGCAGTAGGTATGTCAACAGTACCAGAAGTAATCGTTGCACGTCATTGTGGAATTAAAGTATTCGGTATATCTGTAGTTACAGACTTAGGAGTTGAAGGTAAGATTGTTGAAATTTCTCACGAAGAGGTACAACAAGCAGCTGATATAGCTCAACCTAAGATGACTACAATCATGCGCGAATTAATTAATCGTTCTTAAATAGCAAATATGAGAACTGAAATTGCATCTTTAGGAGAATTTGGTTTGATAGACCAATTAACTAAAGATATAGAATTAAAAAACGCATCATCGAAGTACGGTATAGGCGATGATGCAGCTGTATTAGAATATCCTGCAGAAAAAGAAGTATTAGTTAGTACAGATCTTTTAATGGAAGGAGTTCATTTTGATTTAACTTATGTGCCACTAAAACACTTAGGTTACAAAGCAGCTGTAGTCAACTTCTCGGATATATATGCCATGAATGGTACTCCAAAACAGATCACCGTTTCACTTGCTTTATCCAAACGTTTCAGCGTTGAAGATATGGAAGAGCTGTATGCGGGTATCCGTTTAGCATGTCAACAATATAATGTTGATATCGTTGGAGGAGATACGACTTCTTCCTTAACCGGTTTAGCAATCAGTATTACTTGTATTGGCGAAGGAGAGAAAGGTAAAGTAGTATATCGCAACGGTGCAAAAGATACTGATTTGATTTGTGTATCGGGAGATCTAGGAGCAGCCTATATGGGTTTGCAGTTGCTTGAAAGAGAAAAAGTAGTTCTTAAAGGCGATAAAGATATACAGCCAGACTTCTCGGGTAAAGAGTATCTACTAGAAAGACAGCTTAAACCTGAAGCAAGAAAAGATATCATTGAAAAGTTAGCTGCAGCCAATATCGTACCAACTTCTATGATAGACATATCAGATGGATTATCATCAGAGCTCAAACATATCTGCAAGCAAAGCAATGTAGGTTGTAGAGTTTATGAAGAGCATATTCCAATTGATTATCAGACAGCAGTCATGGCCGAAGAGTTTAACATGAACCTTTCTACGTGCGCTTTAAACGGTGGAGAAGATTACGAGTTACTATTCACAGTACCAATAGCCGAACATGGAAAGGTATCTGAGATGGAAGGAATTCGTTTGATTGGGCACATCACAAAGCCTGAATTAGGCTGTTCATTGGTTAGCCGAGATGGTCAAGAGTTTGAACTAAAGGCCCAAGGTTGGAATCCAATAGCAGAAGACGAGAAATAATTAAAAAAAAATACATTTCTTACAACACTGATAATAAGACTCCTAGTCTATTATCAGTGTTTTTTATATAAATTAATCACTCCTATAGTTTGCACAAATAAAACATTTTACTACCTTTGCAATCGCAAACAAGAAGGTGCCATAGCTCAGTTGGTAGAGCAAAGGACTGAAAATCCTTGTGTCCCCGGTTCGATTCCTGGTGGCACCACTCCTAAAGCAAAAAGAAACCCTGAACTTCAATGAAGTTCAGGGTTTCTTTTTATATTCCACTCCCATATATTCTACAGCTGCACCCTAAACTTCATACACTCTAGAGAAAAGGGTTAAATTATCAATTATCTACATATTCTATCTATCTCCATACAAGTTGAAGATAAATTAATTTGTACAATTTTTAATCATTACTTCAAGTTATCCAAATTCACATAACAAATAGATTATTATTTATCAAATCCATTCTATTACACATTTTCCAATAATATCATTGCATATTAACAATGCGCAACTCACAGAATATTATCACGTTATATACGCAATAACATTTTCAGAAAAAAACTAATGCTTTTTTTTAAACAAGATGCCTATACAAGTGTTTTATTAGTATAAAGCAAATAGAAAAATCGTTGTTAATACCACCTTATTATGGCCATTAGATTGAATTCATACCGCCCTCTTTGTATCAATTCACATGGTCGAGAAGCCGTAATTAATTATGGGTTCCCACCATTTATTGATTCTTCATGCCGCCGTGATCCGGATTTACAAAATCCCTATCCCTCAACCACCTCATTATGCAGAGGTGAGAACTTTGCTCCTACTCTTTCTGTGGGTGATGTTATTGTTTATTTTACCAAAACAGGCAATTATGGAAATTACTCCACAGGAAATAGAGTATTGACAGCAATATTAGAAGTAGCAGAAATATACGAAACTCACGAAGAAGCAGCTGAGTGGTATATTAATAATCACATAGAGCTTCCTAGCAACTGTATGGTACCCGGAAATCCTCCCTATAATTGGGAACAAACAGCGGGCGTAAATAGTAGAGATTTTGATAATATTGAAGATTGGGATGCATTTTATTATGCACGTTCACGAAGAATACCCACATTTGTGCGTACCAATAAACTATTCTGCGAATTGTTTAATCCGCCAGTAGTAACCAATGAAATGATGATTAGTGTATTCGGCAGAGTTCCAAATACACAAAATCCGCCAACCATCAGCGAAAAAATGTTTGAGAAGTTTCTTAGCATTATTGAGTTAAAAGTGGAGCTAGAAATGGAACTAGAACTAGCATAAGCTAGGCGATACACTAATAGCGAGAATCACTTAAAAACTTTCTTATCGCACCACGTATAGACTTAATAATTCTTCAATAACAGTTCAGCAAAACCTTTCTTCAAAGAATAGTTTTGCTGAACTATCATTAAGCGCAAATCGGATTTTATGACTCGACAATTAACACATAATACACAACCAATATCTACACACAACAAAATGCTTTTATGTGCGACACAAAGCCGCCCCATCTATTATTAAGACGTTTTAAACTTACATCACCCAACTGATAACTGTTAACTATTATCGGGCTGGATCTATACACTCAGTACGATAACTGTTAACTGTTATCAAACAAAACGTTAGTATACATCAAACATTTCATCAAGACATTACTTGCTAGAGCATATCAATCAAGAAGAAGATTTAATAGAGATAGATTACTTCTAAACCATTAAAACGAAATTGATGTAGTTATTGATGACGGATACAAAAAAGCGTAGGAACAGAAGCGATTATTGAGTTATATTTGTGAAAGCTATTCATTAATGGCGAAAACATCAAACAACAAACATTTTAATACTAAGAAACAAACCAAATCAATTATGGCAATACTATTTAAAACAGCACAATCGCAGCTAGCAACAAAAGAAGGGAACAAACCATACTACCCACGCATAATACGTGTAAACACAGTAGAAACAAGCCAAATCGCTAAAGAGATATCACAAAGATCAGCACTATCGACAGGAGATGTAAAAAGCGTTATTGATAATCTGATTGATGTAATAGCAATTCACTTACATTCATCGGAGCATGTATCATTAAAAGGATTAGGAACGTTTAGAATGGCTGCTACTAGCAGGGGACGCGGAGTAACAAATACAAAGGATGTCTCTACAAAACAAATCTCTCTTACCGTCAAGTTTAAGCCATCAATAACACGCAAACCAGATCGAACCTTAGCAACAAAGGCAATGACAGAATGTGCAGAATGTATTTTAATAGATAAATAAACAAAGATTCATAACAAACTGTTAGGGTATTATATCAATACCCTATATTCTATGTTCGATACATCTCATATTCACCCCATGTTGGTTCATTTCCCGATAGCATTAACACTATTAGGAGTACTATTATCAGCTTTCAAGCTGTTTAAGCCAACTAAGTTTCGGTATCCATGTGGCGAGATTATTTTGTATTTCGCTACATTCTCGGCCATTTTGTCGGTTATTGCCGGCAATAATTTTACACCCAATTTTACAGAGCCATTGTTGGCTAATGCAAAGAATATACACAGTACGTTTGCAGGAATTACACTTACGCTGCTTTGTATAGCAACAGCCGGTTACTTAGGAAGATATATTTTCAAGAAACATGAACATCTATTAGAAATAGTAGGATGGGGATTTTATCTTCTTGCGGCGATATCAGTATCTATAACAGGATTCCTAGGAGGTTCATTAGTTTACAACGATTTGCTTCATATGCATTAACTTGTTATTTAATCAACTTCAATACATTTGCCATAAAAAAGAAAAAGGCTACTCTCACGAGCAGCCTGTACTTCTATTGTTAACCTTAAAATCTAATACTTATGAAAAAACATAGTGCAAATATAGATCTTAAATCAAGAAAAACAATAGAAAAGACTTTATTAAGAGGTATTTATAACATGGTTTAAGAAGACAAACATCCAATTAACAATTAACATATTTCAAATTAACATTTAACATTAAGTTGTTAACTTATAATCTCGATCATTTGTGCGTATTGCATAAATGCGATATATCAATGGAGTAAACGTAGTAATTATGTGTAAATTGACTCGTGTGAGGGGTATAAGAAGAAGATGATACGAGACTTTAGGGCATAAAAAAAGGCTATCTATCCCAGACAGCCAATCTTTTTGTTAACCTTAAATCTAATACTATGAAAAACACATTGCAAAGGTACGGATTTTCGGCAAACCTCCAAATTATGCACACAAATAGGGCCAAAATACAATACTATTTAACGCAGATATAGTGCCGTTAACAGTTTAACATTTACTAGTAACATTCGTTAGCAATTCAACAACCAATAAAAAGAGCTATTCGAATTATTTTCTATACTTTTGCCAACACATCAACAGATGCATAAATACCAAACAGAATTAAGATACTATATTATGACGAAAGAATTTAAGCCAGAAACACTTTGTGTACAGGCAGGATGGCAACCTAAAAAAGGAGAGCCACGCGTATTACCAATTTATCAAAGTACTACATTTAAATATGAAACCAGCGAACAAATGGCTCGTTTGTTCGATCTTGAAGACAGCGGATATTTCTATACCAGACTTCAAAACCCAACCAATGATGCTGTAGCAGCAAAAATAGCGGCACTAGAAGGTGGAGTAGCAGCCATGCTTACTTCAAGCGGACAAGCAGCAAACTTCTATGCTATATTTAATATCTGCCAGGCCGGCGATCATTTTGTTTGTTCATCTGCCATCTATGGAGGTACATTCAACTTGTTTGGAGTTACAATGAAGAAATTAGGCATTGAGGTGACATTCGTTAATCCAGATGCATCTGAAGAGGAAATCAGCAAAGCTTTCCGTTCAAATACTAAATGTTTGTTTGGCGAAACAATATCTAACCCTTCGCTCGAAGTATTAGATATAGAGAAGTTTGCTAAAATAGCACATAGCCATGGTGTACCATTAATTATCGACAACACCTTCCCTACTCCAATTAACTGTCGCCCATTTGAATGGGGAGCCGATATCGTGGTGCATTCTACCACTAAGTATATGGACGGACATGCAACTTGCGTAGGTGGATGTATAGTAGATAGCGGCAACTTTGATTGGGACCAATTTGCCGATAAGTTTCCTGGTCTATGTACTCCCGATGAATCATATCACGGGCTAACTTATACCAAATCATTTGGTAAAGGCGCTTATATTACTAAAGCTACAGCTCAACTGATGCGCGATTTAGGAAGTATTCCTAGTCCACAGAACTCTTTCTTATTGAATTTAGGACTTGAAACGCTTCACCTTCGCATGCGTCAACACTGCTCGAATGCACAAAAAGTAGCCGAATACCTAGAATCGAACGACAAAGTAGCATGGGTAAATTATTGTGGTCTTCCGAGCAACAAATACTATACACTAGCACAAAAATATCTTCCTAACGGTTCGTGCGGTGTTATTTCATTCGGATTGAAGGGTGGTCGCGAAACATCAATTCAGTTTATGGATGCTTTAGAGTTGGTTGCTATTGTTACACACGTGGCAGATGCACGTACTTGTGTATTGCATCCGGCTAGTCATACGCACCGTCAATTGACCGATGAGCAATTGATTGAGGCTGGAGTGCGCCCTGATTTAATTCGTCTATCGGTAGGTATAGAAAACGCCGACGATATTATAGCAGACATAGAGCAAGCTTTAAATAAATAAAGTTGTTCAAGATATCGCTTTATTAAAAAACAAAGCAACCAAGATATCTGTTGAATAGTCAATAAGACAATTACCAGAAATAATTTTTGTTATGAAAAAGTTTAAATGGAGTGCCTTGTTGACTATTTTTTTAATATCAACATCTTCGACCTATGCAGGTACGGCTCCAACTGTTGTTCAAGATTCTCTTCAGAAGCTATATCCCAACATAAATATGGGCGCTGTGGCTTGGTCTCAAGATCAAGGTTACTACTTAGGTAACTTTAATTACAACGGATATAATGTGCGTGCATTTTTTAATGGGAATGGTCAATGCATGATGGCTGAAACAGATTTACAAACTCTCGATGATGTGCCATCTGCCGTTTACAATTCATTTACGATGAGTGATTTTGCATCATACACAGTTCGAGATGTAACACTTGTCGACTTTCCCAAATGGCAACCAATTTATGTGATACTGGTTGGCCAACCCAATCTAGAGGGATCTACTCAATTGTTTTATAATCCATATGGCCAAATATTGAGGCAACGAAGCACTGTGGGCCTAACTGACATCCTTGGGCCGAGCACATTCTTATAATACATATCAAAACGATTTATTATTTAGAACGAATAATAAATCGTTTGTTTTTATTGTCGTATATATAGTAATTAAAAACAAATTGCATTGATTATTGACAATATATTATTAATATTTATATATTTGCGCTAATTCGATAATACTTAAATACCAATACAATGGCTAAAATAACCAAGGAAGCGGCTTTGCTTTATCACTCAGAAGGCAAACCCGGCAAAATAGAAGTAGTACCTACTAAACCACATAGTACCCAAAACGATTTATCACTTGCCTATTCTCCAGGTGTTGCAGAACCATGCCTGGAAATCGAAAAGAACCCTGAAGATGCTTATAAGTATACAGCGAAAGGTAACCTTGTTGCTGTTATCTCTAATGGGACTGCTGTATTAGGTTTAGGTGATATTGGTGCATTGGCCGGCAAACCGGTAATGGAAGGTAAAGGGTTACTATTCAAAATTTATGCAGGAATAGATGTATTCGACATTGAACTAGACGAGAAAGATCCTGAGAAGTTTATTGAAGCTGTTAAGGCGATAGCACCTACATTTGGTGGTATTAATCTCGAAGATATAAAAGCACCTGAATGTTTTGAAATTGAAGAACGCTTGAAAGCCGAACTCAATATTCCGGTAATGCACGATGATCAACACGGAACAGCTATCATTTCGAGTGCAGGACTTTTGAATGCGCTCGAAGTAGCAGGCAAAGACATCAAAGATGTAAAGATTGTGGTAAATGGCGCGGGTGCATCTGCTGTATCATGTACTAAACTATATGTATCACTCGGTGCGCAATTGAAAAACATTGTGATGGTAGATAGCAAAGGGGTTATCAGCAAAGAAAGAACTGATTTGAATGCCCAAAAGAAATACTTCGCTACCGACCGAACTGATATACATACCCTAGCAGAAGCCATTAAAGGGGCTGATGTCTTTTTAGGATTATCAAAAGGAAATGTATTAACACAAGACATGGTGCGTAGCATGGCTTCAGATCCGATTGTATTTGCATTGGCTAATCCTACTCCTGAGATATCTTATGAAGATGCAATGGCTGCCCGCCCTGATGTATTAATGGCAACCGGACGTTCTGATTATCCTAATCAAATCAACAATGTAATTGGTTTCCCTTATATTTTTAGGGGTGCACTTGATACGCATGCAACATCCATCAACGAAGAGATGAAGCTTGCTGCTGCTCATGCAATTGCCGATTTGGCAAAACAACCAGTACCCGATGTAGTTAACACAGCTTATCAGGTAAATAACTTCACCTTTGGACGTGAGTATTTCATCCCAAAACCGGTAGATCCTCGATTGATTACTGTAGTATCTTGTGCCGTAGCCAAAGCTGCTATGGATAGTGGTGTTGCACGAAAAAACATTGAAGATTGGGAAGGCTATAAAGTGCATCTACGCGAATTGATGGGTTATGAATCGAAACTATCTCGTCAGCTTCATGATACCGCGCGACTTTGTCCGCAACGAGTTGTGTTTGCCGAAGGAACTCATCCAAATATGCTTAAAGCTGCAGTCGAAGCTAGATCGGAAGGTATATGCTACCCTATTTTACTTGGCAATGCTGATACTATCAATGCAATGGCACACAAAATGGATCTATCGCTCGATGGAATTGATATTGTAAATCTTCGTCATCCAAGTGAAGCTCCTAGACGTGAGAAATATGCGCACCTACTAACTAACAAGCGTGCACGCGAAGGATTTACTTTTGAGGAAGCGAATGATAAGATGTTCGAACGCAATTATTTTGGTATGATGATGGTTGAAACAGGCGATGCAGATGCCTTTATCACTGGTCTTTATACCAAATACAGCAATACGATTAAGGTAGCAAAAGAGGTGATTGGTATACGCGAAGGCTTTAAGCACTTCGGTACAATGCATATTTTGAACTCTAAAAAGGGGACTTACTTCTTGGCAGATACATTGATTAATCGCCATCCAAGTACTGATACATTGATCGATATTGCACGTCATGCTGCTAATACCGTAAGATTCTTCAATCATACACCAACTATAGCCATGATTAGTTACTCTAATTTTGGTGCTGATAAAGATGGAAGTCCATCTAAAGTGCATCAAGCTGTAGATTTTATGCAAAAAGAATACCCCGATTTAGCAATAGATGGCGAAATGCAAGTTAACTTTGCAATGAATAAGCAATTGCGTGATTCTAAATATCCATTTACTCGCTTATTTGATAAAGATGTAAACACATTAGTATTCCCGAATTTAAGTTCGGCCAATACAGGTTATCAATTATTGCAAGCAATGGATCCTGACACGGAATTTATCGGTCCTATACAAATGGGATTGAATAAGCCTATTCATTTTACCGATTTTGAAAGTTCGGTAAGAGATATTGTTAATATTACAGCGGTAGCAGTGATTGATGCTATTGTTGAAAGCAAAAAGTGTAAATAATGAAAAAATCTCTCTCAAAGTCACAAATAGTATGCATCGTCTTACTTTGGGCAGCTTTATGCTACATGGTTTTAGTGAATGCTGAAAGAATTGATGGACCGGTAATTCTAACTTTACTCATTTCTGGTGCGTTGGTTTTTATACCAGTAATTAAAACCTTAAAGAAGAAAGATAGATAGCATATCTAACCTCTAACTAAAACGGCTTTACTTATCTTTTAGATATTTAAAGCCGTTTTTGTTTACAATTTACTTGTTTTGGTTGATTATATGTTTAATTTTGCAACTTAAATACATAAGACCTTGAGTCTTATCATATAACCAACAAAAAACATATTATGAATGCAACTAAAGTATTGGATGAACTGCAAAGACGGTTTCCAAACGAACCTGAGTACCATCAAGCCGTTGAAGAGGTACTAAGTACAATAGAAGAAGAATACAATAAGTATCCCGAATTTGAAAAAGCTAATCTAATTGAACGACTTTGTATTCCAGATAGAGTATATCAATTTCGTGTAACTTGGGTAGATGATAAAGGGAATGTCCAAACAAACATGGGCTATCGTGTACAACACAACAACGCAATTGGTCCATACAAAGGTGGTTTACGTTTTCACTCTTCTGTAAATCTTTCAATCTTAAAATTCCTTGCCTTCGAACAAACGTTCAAGAATGCACTAACAACACTTCCAATGGGTGGTGGTAAAGGTGGTTCTGATTTTTCTCCTCGTGGTAAATCAAATGCTGAAGTAATGCGCTTTACACAAGCTTTCATGCTTGAACTGTGGAGACACATTGGTCCGGATAGAGATGTGCCTGCTGGCGATATAGGTGTAGGTGGACGTGAAATAGGATACATGTATGGCATGTACAAAAAACTAACTCATGAGTTCACCGGTACTTTAACAGGTAAAGGACGTGAATTTGGTGGTTCATTAATACGCCCGGAAGCAACGGGATATGGGAACATTTACTTCTTGATGGAGATGCTTAAAACTAAAGGAACTGACTTAAAAGGTAAAGTTTGTTTGGTATCTGGATCGGGTAATGTGGCTCAATATACTGCCGAAAAGGTTATTGAACTTGGAGGTAAAGTTGTAACTATGTCAGACTCTGATGGCTATATATATGATCCTGAAGGTATCGATAAAGATAAACTAGAATATATCAAGGAACTTAAGAACTTATATCGCGGACGTATTCATGAATATGCCGAACAGTATGGTTGTAAATATGTTGCCGGTGCTCGCCCATGGGGAGAAAAAGGTGATATTGCATTACCATCGGCAACTCAAAATGAAATAGATGGCGATGAAGCGAAACTATTAATTGATAATGGTGTTATTGCTGTTTCAGAAGGTGCAAACATGCCATCTACTCCAGAAGCTATAAAAGTATTCCAAGATGCAAAAATACTTTATGCTCCTGGCAAAGCTGCTAATGCTGGTGGTGTTTCAGTTTCGGGCTTAGAGATGACACAAAACTCTATTCGACTAAGCTGGAGCAAAGAAGAAGTGGATGAAAAGTTAAAGCAAATCATGAAGAGTATCCATGAGGAGTGTATGAAGTATGGTACAGAAGCTGATGGCTACGTAAATTATGTAAAAGGAGCTAATGTAGCAGGATTCATGAAAGTTGCCAAAGCAATGATGGCACAAGGAATAATTTAAACTACACTGATATTAAATAAAAAAAGGGCAATCATTTTATACGATTGCCCTTTTTATGTATTACGAAAATTAAGAATTTGGATCAACAGTAATATTAACCAAATGTATCATGTCATTATTTGATGAATCTTTGTTTGTAGTTCGAGATAGTGGCGTTGTTGGTAAAGCAAAAGTTAAACAATAATGTTTAGCCGAACCTATTGATATAGTACCAATAAATTCCTTCGCTAACCCCTTATAGTTTGCCTTTAAGACATAAACTATCTGACTATCGTTTTCATCAATATTGAAATATGCTATGGGATAATCAAGATTTGCTGTTGATGGATAGGTTAAAACTCTATCTACAGAAGAGGTTTTATATATCTCAACAGAACACTCACCTAATTTAGAAATTAAATCTTCTTGATATTCAACGCTAATTTTAGCATTTTGCATGGTACAGACAAGACTCACTTGGTTAGATTGTTCAGAGCTAATGCTAAATGCAGTACTTTCTCCTGCCACTCTAACTTGTCCCCAACCTTTATTTGCCAATTCAGCTTCTAGTACATTACAATTTTCAGCCAACACTACATATCCTGATGATACAGGAAAATATAGATCAGAATTCAAGAAATTACGATATGTATCAGACCACTGCACGATGCCGTTGCAAAAGATGGAGACTCTATAATTAGCCAAATCATCTACGGCTGCTCCTCCAATAAACGCATCATCCCCTTGTCCTATATTTATGTCTAATCCACCGTATTTAAAATCCGTTTCATCAATATTGCTACAAGAAGAAACAAATAGAAAAAAAGCAGCAATTATTAGATGATAAAATAATTTCATTCTTTGTCGTATATATAGGTTTATATTTATTATTAGTTTAGAATATTAATAGTCATATTCAAGAGAGAAATCATCTACATATAAAATCGAACCACTACCTCCAGTAAAGAAGTCACCATATTTACTTGCTGAACATACTACTATTAGATAAGTTGGAACACGATTTGTTGAACGATAATCTAACTCCAACTCAAATTCAGTATAATCAGTAATAGAGTTGCCACTGTTGAATTCGGCATAAGCGATAATACGAGGATCGTTTCTATCAAAATACTTAGCGTTGCTAGGTCGAGTACGTATTTCAACAGGTTCAGACCAATCGCCCAATGCCATGTATATAGCACAAGTATCAGGTTGTCCCTTAATTGCTTCATACTGAGCCGAAGCATAATTGATTGGTGCTGTTGTATACTTATAGTAACCCTTTAGTTTAGTTGGTCGTGCAGTAAATGGTTTACCGAAATCAAGAATACCATTAGTTCCATCTACTTTTTTAAATTCACCAATAAATAAGTTACCTGCCGCAAACTTACCGATTGTTCCGATTCCTACAAATTTAGATTCTAATCTTGCTGATTGAGATCCAATAGCAGCACCTGGTCGAATATCAGAACTTGGTTGAGTGTTGCTGTCACCTAAAGTTGTTACACCATCATTACCGCTATCCCATATTGGAGTTCCATTTTCTGCCCATGGATTCCATACCTTACCTGCTTTATGCCATTCTTCGAAATATCCATTTGGAAGTGCAACAGGCTTGCCTGTAGTGAAAGATAATTCTTCACCATAATCTTCTCCCGAATAAGCTCTACAATAATAATTAGTCTCAGCTTTTAGGTTATTGACTCTTGCAGTAAACTTAGAGCCACTGCTTGTGATAGATGAAGGGTTTACGATTTGCCATTCTTGAGAAGATGCCTCACGAATTTCAAATCCATTTACATTATCTTCAAGACCTTCTCCGTGCAACCAAGCTACATTTACCCATGCATCAACAGAAGTAGTTGATACTGTAGAAGCTGTTGGGAATATATATAATGACCATTCCTGAGGTTCCTCGAAGTGTCTAAAATTCACTTTTACTTTTGTAGTCCAATAACTATTCATCCATGTCCAAACAACATCAGGGTTCGTCGTTTCAATATTATTGATAGTAGACCCAGTTGGCCCTAATTTCAATTCGGATAATTTAGGAGTAGCCTTTTCGGGATTAAAGATATCATTAACTACCATATTGGCATAACCAATATAATTCTTTAAATCGTAAGTCGATACACCTACTTGATTGTCAATCTTATAAATACGTTCGATTGTTTGATTTGCAATTAATTTCCACTGATATTCTTGATACAATGATAAAGTAATCCATTGTGTCTTTGTAAGATTGATATATTCTCCCGAAGATAAAGTAGAATTTGCACCTTCGGTGGTTGTTAGTTTAGAGATAAAAACTTTCTTAAGATTTACAGTATCGGCCAATGTCAATGTAACAGTACGTTCATCGTTAACAATTGCAGCGCGACCAATCATTCCATCAGCCTCGACATCTGTAATAAATAAGTTTACAGTAGGATACGGTATATCATTATTAATACATGATTGTAGTAATAATACAATTACAATCAAGCTTAATTTACTCATCATATATAATTTATTCATCTGTTTCATTGTTGTCAGAAGCAAAGAGTGATGCCGATATTTATATTTAAAAGATTAATTTTGAAGTTAGCACCGCTATTCCTATTATGTCCTACTTCACCCAAATTATTAGTTTGCTTTTCATATCTGTACTTAAAACCAACGACTCCAAAAGAGATCTCAGCACTCACATTCTCCATAATAAAAACACAAACTCCAGGATTTAATCCCACATGCAATTCGTGTACACGTGTATCTGTTGCATTCAAATCAACCTCCTTGCTACGCGTAAAGCGAGTTGTTCCTGTATTATATCCTAAAGAAATCTCATTAAATAGACCAAAACGTCTTCCTCTATCAAGCCCTACATAAGATCTATGAAATATAGCAAATGTATAAAGATCTTGAATATAGCCGATATCATTCAAAGAGAAATCCAAATCATCATCGATCTTCAATGATAAATTGTCTAAGTTTCCCATTGTGTGATTATATCCAAATTTAAAACCTAGGATTATATTATCCTTAATAGCATATCCCACAAATGGTTTAATTGAAAGTGTTCTTCCATCGAAATTAAAATCTTTCAATAAAGAAAATAATAGCTGATTATCATTGCTATCAAAATTGGTATATGAGAAAGTAGTACCACCTATCCAGTTACCCTTAGGAATATATCGATAGTTTAATATTCGGCGATCATATCTACCAATAGCTTTAGTTTTAATAATATCAACTGGTTGATCTATTTCTTGAGGCTGCATCCAAACAGTATCTCGTACTACTTTAACCTGCATAGCCTGGATGTAGATAGAATCACGCCCATCAATTCCGCGAATTGTATCAACATAGACTTCCTGAGCAAATGCAGAACTTGTATATAGCATACAAATAGCCAAATATATGAAAGTAATTATTCGTTTATTCATGCCTATGTTTTATAAATAAAAAGTTATACCCATGCCAATAGAAAATATATTTATTCTAAAATTAGCACTATTCATCGATCGCTCACCAACATAAACTTGATCGGTTACTTGACGTGTTCTACTAAAATTAAATCCTAGTACACCTACACTTACTTCAACAGCTGTATAGTTATTAATAAATGCGACCATACCCGGAGCAACACCAAGATTAAAATCAGTTGATGTTGAATAAGTTCCTGTTAAGTCATCACCTTTTCCACTAACTACTTTTGATTGACTTCCGGCAATTTCAATTTGCATATCGCAATATAAACCAAATCTTCGGCTACTGCCAAGACTGATATAATTACGAAGTACTGCCATTCCTCCATAAGTATGTTTTAATTGATATAAATCACTAACATCAAATTGATTATCAGGATCAATGTTGAGGGTTGCATCATCTAATCTAAACAGCGTACGCTTATAAGAGAATTTTGCGCCTGCAGCCAAATTATCCTTAAATGCATAAAAGAGCATAGGCGTCACTTTAAAAGTATACCCATCTGAATTAAGTCCATCAACAATTAAGAATTGATAGTTCTTCTGATTATACTCTGAAAAAGAGACGCTACTACCCATAATCCATTGCCCCTTAGGGACAAAAGTTGTCAGTTCTATTTTACGCTGAAAATCTTGCTCTTGTGCGTACAGTGTATGTACGCACAGAGCAAGAATTATAAATACTAAATATTTTTTTACCAAAACGTTTATTCGTATATAAATTCAAAATCATCAATCCACATGGTACTATCTCCACCCGAGAAGTAATCACCATATTTACTAGCCGAACATACCAATACAAGAGCAGTCGGTTTGCGATCTAGGCTATTATAATTTAAAGGAATTTCAAATTCAATCAAGCCATCACCGGCAGTAGCTGCATTCCAGTCTTGAACACCATAAGCGATAACGCCTTCTCCATTTGGATCAAACAATTGTCTATCTGAAGTTTTTGTTTTAATAATAACAGGCCATGTCGTACCGTTATACTCTTCACCAGCCCAATCACCAACAGCAATATAGATACTACCAATATCAGTTTGACCATTTTGGAAATCAGCTACATCAGCAGGTACATTAGCATATTTTACTTCACCTGGTTGGTAGCGAATGTATCCTTTAAGTGCTTTTGGACGACTAGCAAATGGGCGACCAAATCCTAGAATACCATCTGTACCACTAGTTGCTAAATATTGACCAACAAAGGCATTACCAGCTGCAAATTTACCAATTATACTAATTCCTACAAATTGTGATACTAACTTTGCTGAATAGTTTCCAGAGTGCAAATAGTCTGTACCTTGTACAGTTACATTCTTACTCATTGTAGAAGATCCATGATTACCACTATCCCACCAACAGTTTTGACCATCACCATATAACAGAATAGGTTTAGCTGGTTGAGACCAGTATTCAAATCCAGCATTCTCTGGTTGAGTTTTAGCTTCGGTAGTAAATGAACATACAGTTCTTGAAGCAGCTGAACCATCTTTCACAACATATTCGTAAGCAGTTCCATCTACTAAGTTAGTCAATTCGGCAGTGTAAGTATTGCCTGATAATATAGCAGGAACATTCATCCACTCTTCATCACCCACTTTTCTATAATCGAAGGTAACGTCATTCTTTGGTTCGCCTACTTTAGTAGCAAGTAGAGTCGCTTTCGAAGTCCAAATAGAAGCAGGTGTAGCATCAACGGTCACAACATCAGTAGTAACTGTGCCACTTGGAGTAACATTGATAGCTAATATTTTGATAGTTTCTTTACCCGATTCGTCAACAGCTTTGAATGCTATAGAATATTCACCTTGAGCAATCGTAATTTTACCCATTAAAGCTTCTGTGAAGTAAACTTTCCAAGTAGAACCATTAGCGCTAATTACTTTATTTAATTCAATTCCTGAATTTTGTAAATCAATTACATCTTCATCTGTAAGAGTAGAAGTTGATAAATCATATTCAGTTTTAGCAAATCCCCAAGTAGTAAAATCATTGCAAGCCATAGTTACTTGTGCTAATGGAGATGTAGATTTAATCCACATAGTCAAACCACCGTTTCCGCCTAAGTCAAGTTCCATTGGAGTATCGATAGACACTTCTTTATTATCAGCATCAAATAAAGTGAACGTAGGGCGTCTTGCAATGATAATTTCTTCTTCTGTTTCAACAATTGGAGATTCATCAACTTCCAATTCTAAGATACCACCACCAGTAGCAGTTGTTTTATACTTATATGTAACATTGTATTGAGTTGCCTCTTTAGCATCATTAATCATATAAATATTTTCCCATGGAGCATCTTCGATTGTAGTACCTACGAATTTGCAAGTCAATTGTTTCTCTTCAGAAAGGATGTAATAACCAACATTGTTATCATCAACAGTATAATCTAGACCTCCTTCAGGTACCGAAATAGTAACAGTATAGTCTTTAAATACAGCATCTAAAGTAGGAGTATCAAATTTTACTTTTGCTAAAGTATTTGCAATATTACAAACTACACTAACAGGAGTAGTTTCGCTTTTCTTCACAGTAAAAGCTTGTTCACCTTTATAGAATTTCTTATCAAAAGAAGCAGGAACAGATTCACCTGCAGTAACCACTACAGTATAGTTACCAACTAATAATGACAATGGACTTGGAACTTCGCCAATACCATTATAAGAGCGAACTAAAGATTCGCTGCTATCGTATATGTTAATAAGACAGCTTGCTTTCAAAGCATTTTGCTCATCAGTAGACAGTGCACGCGTTCCAACAACAGTTACACTATTTTGAACGTTTACATTTAATTGAAGGGTTCCTTCACCTCCAAATATATCTTCTTTCTCGTTACAAGCTATAAAGAGGAAAGAGAGCAATGGTAGAAAATATAATATAATCTTTTTCATCTTTATTCAGTGATTAATGTTAATGTTTTAGTTAC
>CAMTPH010000055.1 GCA_947074345.1 uncultured Bacteroides sp.
ATATAATAGAATGAGATTACACCTTCGCAGCAAATTACTACACGACGACCATCCCAATCAGATGGAATAGTAAATGTGCGACGATAAGAACCAACTTCATTCTCAGCGTGTGGCACCAATGGAGGATTCTTTTTGAAGTTAAAGAACTTCTCATCGAACTCATAACTCTCGTTCACATAGATAGCAGTACCATATCCTTGACGTTCCCAGTTGCCAGGAACATTGATATCGGCCCAACCACCTGTATAATATGAAGGTTTATAAAAGTCTACCGGACGGTTATCAGGATTCTTCACCCAGTTGAACTTCCACTTGCCATTGAGGCTCATATAGTAAGGTGAACTTTGGTAATCGCCAGCTACAATAGCCGCTTCATTCTCGTAAGGCCATACGTAAGTATGCGGAGTTAGTTTATTCAGCCCAATCGCATTCTGGTCTTGCCATTCTACTTCTGGTTGTTGTGCCGCCATCGGCAGAGCGAAAAAGAGTGCTCCAAGCACTTGAATTGCTTTCTTAATCATTGGTGTTATTATTGAAAAGGTTTATTTCACGGTTATTTCATCAAACATGATACGAGATTCTCTACTCTCTCTCACATGACCAGCAGGACAGTTGCCCGGTCCTTTAGCTGTTATTCGCACATAACGTGCCTTTGTTTTCTTTGTTTTAAGCGTACAATCTTCTACAAAGTTACCTTCTTGAAAGATTTGCTCTGTTGAATAAGTCAACTCGCCTAACTTCTTATATTTTACATTATCAGTAGAAACCTCTACCACAATGCTCTTAGGTTTATGAATAGCCATACCATAATTGGTAATACTACCAATAGATACTTCGTTGATAGGAAGTTGCTCAAGTAAATCGATAGTCATCGAAGCGCTGTCACTACTTGCCCACGAAGCCCATTCAAAGTCAGTCTGCTTTAAACTACCTCTGATACCATTGGTCAATACCGTATGAGATGTATTTGTTATCAATGGTTTAGCAGTAGCCTTATTCCATTCGATTGGCAACACCAAGGTTTGTCCCATTTGTTGTCCATTACTAAATGTAGCACTGCTCACCTCGCACGACTGATTGATTAGCAAAGGCACATTATATATAGGCGAACTTGAAGTAGGGTTACTACCATCTAATGTATAATGTATTTGCATATCAGGGCGGATGCACTCTAACTTCACTTGCAATTGTCTATCAACAGGAGTAACCGTATGCTGAATATTGTACATCGACTTAGCTCCTACTACCCCTTTGTTGGCAATATGATTATTGTAGTTATCAACAGCTTTCAAGAAGTGAGGCCAATCTCTTTTATCTTTCTCAGACCAAGCTATCTCGGCAACAGCCGCCAAGCGAGGGAAGAGTAGATAGTCTACATCTTGAGGTGTATTACAAAACTCTGTCCACAACGAACCCTGTACACCCATCAACAATGACTCGTATTGAGGTTTCCAATCGCTTTGTACTGGTTCATAATCGTAAACATCTTTCAGTGTATTGTTACCAAAATAGGTGATAGGTTCAAACCACTGTGGTCCTTGATAGCGAATTAGATAGAGAGCACGAGCAGGCGTCATGATAAAGCGATGTCCTAGTTCGGCAGCCTTCAATGCAGCTTTACCCATTCCTTGCCATCCATAGATAATCACATCTTCGGGAAGTGTAGCGTTAGTCAACTCATCCCATCCCATTACCTCTTTGCCTTTACTGCGAACATAGCTTGCTATGCGATTCATGAAATACCCTTGTAGGTCTTCTTCGCATTTCAATCCTTCATCCTTGATTCGTTGTTGACAACGAGGACATTTCTCCCAATACTTCTTGATAGCCTCATCGCCACCCAAATGAAGATAGTTAGAAGGAAAAAGAGCGATTACTTCATCCAATACATTTTCAATGAATGTGTATACCGAATCATTTCCGGCACAGTAGATGATATCCAATAGGTTATTTGCCATACCCGGAGCAACACCAATAAAGTTGGTAACTACCGGACAAGCCAATTCGGGATAAGCTGCCAATGAAGATACAGTATGAGCTGGCATCTCTATCTCGGGTATTATCTCTACTTGGCGAGCATCAGCATAAGCAATCATCTCGCGTATATCATCTTGCGTATAGAAACCGCCAATGGGTGTTTCTTCACCCGCTACAGCATTGCGTCTCGCTGGATAAGGAGCATCACTACGATCTACATGCCATGCACCTACCTCTGTTAGCTTAGGATATTGTTTAATCTCGATACGCCATCCATTATCATCGACTAGGTGCAGATGCAATTTATTTAATTTGAGCATCGACATACAATCGATAATGCGAAGTACATTCTCTTTAGGAATAAAGAAACGCGATACATCGAGCATTACCCCACGATAACCAAAACGAGGTTCGTCGTTGATATATAGAGCAGGAATACTCCATTCGTCTTGATTTGCATTCACCGTTTCGATAGCAGCAGGAAGCAGCAGGCGAATGGTTTGCAAGGCATAAAAGAAACCTTTCGCATCCGATGCCTTCACTACAATAGAATCTGTAGTAACATCGATTATATACGACTCACTCTTCAGGTTACCATCCGTAATGAATCGAATATCCGACGTGGGCTCATTGGTCTTTATGGCTATGTTTACACCCGATGCCTGTTCAAAAAGCTCAGTAAAAGCCTTTGCAACATCAGCTTGTTCGCTATTCTCTACAGAGATACTTGTGTTTTGCTTGAAAACAAAAGCGCCCTCACGTTGAGTCATATTCATCGGTTTAGGAACAATCGTTGCTTTAGCTTCCGATGAATAAAGGTTGAAGCTAAAAGCAAATGAGATTACAATAAATAGTAAAGAGGTTAACTTAGCCATAAAGAGTCAATGTGTTTGTATTAGTTAAAGCGATGACGGATTGAGTCGTTGTATTGAACTTGCAGATTTGTTAGTTTCTCTTTCAAATCGGCAGTAACAGCCTCATATCCTTTCTTTCCGTAGATGTTGTTCATCTCAGATTGATCACTCTTCAAGTCGTATAGTTCCCATACATCTACATCATCATAAAAATGAATCAGCTTATATTGGTCTGTTCTAACGCCAAAGTGACGTTTCACCATGTGTTCTGCCGGATATTCGTAGAAGTGGTAATACAAACCTTCGCGCCATTCTTTAGGCTCCTCTCCTTTTAATAAAGGCAACAACGACACACCGTGTATATCTTGAGGCACTTCAACACCTGCCAACTCTAAGAAGGTTGGTGCATAGTCGATGTTTTGTACCATCTGATTGATTTCGCCACGTTTATTATATCCTTTTGGTAAGCGCATCACAAGTGGAGTACGCATAGACTCTTCGTACATGAAGCGTTTATCAAACCAACCGTGCTCGCCCATATAGAAACCTTGGTCTGAGGTATATACCACCAATGTATTGTCGAGCATGTTGTTTTCTTCTAAGTAATCGAGCACTCTACCCACGTTTTCGTCCAACGATTTAAGCGTTTTCATATAGTCGCGCATGTAGCGTTGATACTTCCAGTTATCAAGTTCTTTGCCTTTTAGCTTAGCTTTGTCGAACTCTTTAATGATTGGATCGTAGTGTTTATCCCAAGCAGCTCTTTGCTCCTTGTTCATACGACCGATAAACGATTTATAATAAGGGGTAAGTGTTGTATTTGAGTTAGGATAAAGCATCTTTAAGTCATATACCAAATCCATATCTTTCGAGATGCTCATCTCTTGCGAAGCAGCTGCCACTCTACCTTCGTAACTATCGTAGAAGTTCTCTGGCATTGGGAATGTCATATCTTCGTATAGAGCCAAGTGAGTAGTATCGGCCATCCAGTTACGATGAGTCGCTTTGTGATGTATCAATATACAGAACGGTTTCTCAGGATCGCGTTTGTTGCTCATCCAATCGATAGCCTCATCGGTAATTAGATTGGTGATGTATCCGTCTTTATCAACTCGCTCTAAGTTTTGCTGTATAAAAGTTGGGTTATAATAGTCGCCTTGACCAGGAACAATCTCCCAATAGTCAAATCCTGAAGGAATACTCTCTAGGTGCCATTTACCAATCAATGCAGTTTGGTAGCCAGCTTGTTGAAGTAGTTTAGGATAAGTTTGTTGGGCTGTATCGAACACACAAGTTGTGTTATCGAAGAATTTATTAGCATTGCTGTGCTTGCCGGTCAACATACATGCGCGGCTCGGTCCACTCAAAGAGTTTGCAACAAAGCTATTGGTAAAACGCACTCCATCATTAGCAATACGGTCAAGATTAGGTGTTTCCATAAAGCGAGTATCGTAACAACTCATCATTTGCTGCGTGTGGTCATCAGTCATGATGTAAACGATATTCAATGGTTTCTCAACATTAGCTTGTTTGCTATTACATGAAGATAAAAGCGCCAATGAGGCTACCCCTAACAAGGGTAAGTTTCTCTTTAGCTGATTGGTGTTAGTAGTAAAGGCTTTCATTTATAATGTGTTTTTATAATGGGAGCCAAAAATACATTAGAGGAAATAAACTACCTAAATTTTATACCTTTTTTAAGCTTTTATACGCAAATAGATTATAAAAGAGCAACTTGTTAATAAGAAATGATATAAATGTATGGATTTCTTTAAGATATACTAAGAATAAACACCCCCTAAAACCTGTTGTTTATATCCAACAAGCTTCATCTTATTGGTAGATGATATCGCATCTGTATCAGGTGATTTTTAAACCTTTGCAATCTATATGATAACTGTTAACAGTTATCGTGTTGAATGTATATAAGTAGCATGATAATAGTTAACAGTTATCGAAGAGACCATTACAAACGAATTTCTTATTGTTGATAATACGCCTCGTTATTAGGCGTTATCTAGCGGCGTTATTAAATACATATATGTTAATATACGCCCAATAATTATTATTTTTTCTTCAATCAACAACCTGATAAGATAGACTAAAGTGTTTTTTACTTATTTTTGAAGCAATGAAAGCATTTTAAGAATCTGATAAAATAAAAACAAAATAGAGGGTGAAATAACCATTGAATTAGTAAACAAAAGCCCCTTATTAAGACACGACTTCGCTATGAGACATCTACTTTTTTGCATTATCATTCTTATATCTTATTCCACTTCTGTATTTGCTGATATTCCATTCCGCAAACATAGAGCTAGTGTATTCGAACAACTAGAAGTCACATCCGAAAGCATCGTTTTTATTGGCAACAGTATCACACAAGGCAATGAGTGGTGCGAGGCTTTCGATAATCATCATATACTTAACAGAGGTATTAGCGGTGCTCTATCGAGCGAAGTATTAGAAAACTTGCCACACTTCGTGAAGGGCAACCCAAAGAAAGTCTTTCTGATGATTGGCATAAATGATGGCGCCAACCCCGAAACCGTTATTCCGAATACAAATTCAATTGTTGAGTACATTCAACAGAACTCTCCTAAAACTGAGATTTATATACAGAGCATTCTTCCTATACGCCAAAACAGCGATGAGAGGAGAAATCACAATGTAGAAATCACCAATATATTGTTGAAAGACCTATGCAATAAACGTTCAATCACTTATATCGATTTGTGGTCGAGCTTTGTTGAACCGGGCACCAACAGACTCAATGCTGCTTACAGCAACGATGGACTCCACTTATTGGCATCGGGCTATGCACAATGGTGCAACATCATTGCCCCTTATGTAGGCTCTGCATCAGTATATGCTGACAACCAAACCAATCAACTGATTGAAACGGTGCAGTATCCCAGCCAACGTGCATCACAATTTGCTGCACTGCCTATTCAGAAAGATGATATCTTGATGGTTGGCGATTTACTTATGAATACGGGCGAATGGCACGAACTGTTCAATAATCCTCGTGTAAAGAATAGAGGAATTGGCGTAGGTTATCCGAACTACTCTATCAAAACATTTGCCGAGAGCATTCCACGCATATTGAATGGCAACGACAATCAGGTATCACCGGCAAAGATTATTTTGCAAGCGGGAACTACCGATGCGGTAAGAGGTGTAGAGTTATCGGAGATGCGAACTGCTTATCAAGCCTTAATAGACTCGGTTGTTAAGTACGCCCCATCAGCCCAGATTTATATTCAGTCGCTACTGCCTCATCATACTAAAAAGATGAACGATAAGCGATTTATGCCTTTCAATGATATTCTGATAGATCTAGCAATAGAAAACGAAATGTACTTTATCGACATATACGCTCCCTTCATCACCGAAGAAGGTGTATGCAATAGCGCTTATTTCAACGATATGTATTTGTATGGCAATGGATACCTCAAGCTTACAGAGCTAATGATGCCCATTGTTACCGATGAAAAGAAATAAAATCTAAAATTATATTTTAATATCCTTTTTATGAAACTAAAGAACCTTACCTTACCTTTACTTGCGGCTCCTTGCTGTTTGGCTAATGCCAATGCCGCTCCAGAAGGAAAACCAACCAAACCTAATGTTGTCTTTATCTATGCCGATGATATTGGTATTGGTGACTTCAGTTGTTATGGTGCAACTGCTTTAAATACACCTAACATTGACAAAGCAGCCAACAATGGTGTTCGCTTTACGAACGCTCATAGTGCCGCAGCTACTAGTACTCCTTCAAGATATGCCATGCTAACGGGCGAATATGCTTGGAGAAAAGCAGGAACAGGTATCGCCGATGGTGATGCTGCTATGATCATCCGCCCTGATCGCTACACAATGGCTGACTTATTTAAAGACGCAGGCTTTACAACTGGCGTAATTGGTAAGTGGCACTTAGGTCTTGGTGCTGAGCATGGCAAACAAGATTGGAATAAACATCTATCTCCAAACACACAAGATATCGGTTTCGATTATTCATATATCATGGCTGCTACAGGCGACCGTGTACCATGTGTATTCGTTAAGAACGGTTTGGTAGAGAACCTCGATCCAAATGATCCTATCGAAGTTAGCTATCGCCAAAACTTCCCTGGCGAACCAACTGGTAAAAATAATCCGGAGCTACTAACAATGCACCCATCTCACGGTCACGACAACAGTATCGTTAACGGTATCTCTCGTATCGGCTTTATGAAAGGTGGCAAAAGCGCATTGTGGCAAGACAATAAAATCGCTAAAACACTTACATCGCAAGCGATTTCATTTATCGAAGGAAACAAAGACAAACCTTTCTTCCTTTATTTTGCTACTCAAGATGCACACGTACCTCGTGTTCCATCTGAAGACTTTGCAGGAAAGAGTGGCCTTGGTCCTCGTGGAGACTGTATTCTAGAGTTCGATTGGTCTGTTGGTCAGGTAATGGAAACATTAGAGCGTCTTGGTCTTGCCGACAATACATTGATTATCATCTCAAGTGATAATGGCCCTGTAATTGATGATGGCTACCACGATGGTTCTGTAGAAGCGTTAGGCGAACATACTCCATGGAGCGTTTATCGCGGAGGTAAATACAGCCATTACGAAGCAGGTACTCGCGTGCCATGTATCTGGTATTGGCCAACTCAAACCAAAGGTACTGTTTCAGATGCATTGCTTTGTCAAATTGACTGGTTTGCTACATTCGCCGAAATGCTTGGTCAATCTATGCCTGAAGGCGCAGCTCCAGACAGTCAACCACTATTCAATACATGGATGGGTAAAAAGAAAACAGGTAGAGATTGGTTAGTTCTTCAGAACCTACAAAACAATCTATCTATCACAGATGGTAACTGGAAATATATTCCTGCATCGGGTGGTCCTGCTTTCAACAAACATGTAAACATCGAAATCGGTAACAGCAAAGATCCTCAAATCTATAACTTAAAGAAAGATGAAGGCGAAAAAGTCAATCTTGCTGATAAGGAAGAGAAGAGAATGAAAAAGATGAGCGAACAGTTAGAGAAGATTATAGACGGCAGACGCGGTTTACCTCTTTACTAATATCATTCATTTAATAAAGGTCGAGAGTTGGAGGTTGAGATATACCTTCAACTCTTTTTTTTGAACATAAACTTTGCGCACATTTAGTCTGTTATCTATAAGAGAATGCAACGATGGTTCATACTTAACAGAGCGCATATCGCAAAGTTATTAACAGGGTTATTAACCGATATACCCAACTGTTTTAAAGGTGTTGTTAACCGATAATATAGAGTTATCAACAGATATCGGCAGTTTATTAACCGATGTTTATATTATTAATAGAACGATTTGTGCAATGAATCGACAAAAAACAAGTTATTTAGCTGAATGAAACAGTTATCCGAAAAGACAAAAGAGTTTATAAGCAAGCATAAGCAAGAGAATCCTAAATCGCTTGCACTACAGGCAGGCAAATATCCTGAAGTAGATATGCCCGAAGCTATCACTCAAATCAGTGGTAGACAGATTGCATCTATCAAAATCCCCTCATGGGCACAAATAGATGATATTCTATATCCTAAGCATTTGTCTATGGAACAATGTTCTTCGGAGGTAACTGCTATCTATAAAGCATCTTTGGTTCAAGGTGATTCGTTGACCGACTTAACAGGAGGTTTTGGGGTAGATTGTGCTTTCATGGCAAAAGATTTTAAGAGAGCTGACTATGTGGAGCGCCAAACTGAACTATGCGAGATAGCCGAAAGTAACTTTAAGACACTTGGACTGAATCAAATCAGTGTACACAACGAAGAGTCTACTGTGTACTTACCTAAAATGGAAACGGTAGATTGGATATTCATCGACCCTGCTCGTAGAGATGGGCACGGTGGAAAGACAGTAGCCATATCTGACTGTGAACCGGATGTTGAAGAGTTAGAAGAACTGTTGACTGATAAAGGACATCGTGTAATGGTGAAACTATCGCCTATGCTCGATATTGCCTTAGCGGCATCAACGCTGAAATACATCACACAGATACATATTATATCGGTAGGCAATGATTGTAAGGAGCTGTTGCTAGTGCTCGATAAGAGAACTGATTCAACAGAAGTACCCATTCATTGTATCAACCTTACAGCCAATGGCACACAACAGTTTGTTTTCAATCGCGAAGCAGAACAACAAGCAACGTGCAGCTATACCGACCAGTTGGGTAAGTATCTATACGAACCAAATGCTTCTATCATGAAAGCGGGTGCTTACAAGAGCATTGCCCTTCAATATGATTTAAGGAAGCTAAATCCCAATAGCCATCTCTACACATCTGATAAACTAATCACCGACTTCCCGGGTAGGGTGTTTGAAGTAAAGAATCAATGTACCTTCAATAAGAAAGAGTTGAAAGAGATGTTGGGTGATATCAAGAAGGCGAACCTTACAATACGCAACTTCCCTTCGACGGTTGCCGAACTGCGCAAACGCATCAAACTAAACGAGGGAGGCGAAGATTATCTGTTTGCCACCACACTAAACAACGACAAGAAGGTGCTGGTACTTTGCAAGAAGGCATAAATCACTCATCTTTCTTCTTATCTACATCCTCGTCGATGATGTCTTTTATCTCTTCCATAAATGGAGGGCGTTTATCATCCGATGGTTTTGACTTTGCATCAGATGGAGTATCGCTATTGGTGGCATCGGGAGCGGCAGCAGGCTGACTATCAGTAGCAGCAGATTGGTTGGCTGGTTTCTTCTGTGTAGGCTTAAGTACCGATGAATCCGGGTACTTATTGCGCATATCATCTTTAGGGATGGTAGTTTCGTTGCCATCGCGATAAGATGAATAGTGCGGAGAAAGTATCTCAACCCCTGCTTCGTTAAAGAAGTCTTGAATGTTCTGATGAAGCGCCGAATAGATACGCGGCATCTTTTGCACATCCTTTATATAAGCATTGACCTGATAAACCGGATAGAAGTCGCTTAGAGAGGTCTGCAACACAAACGGTTTAGGCATTTCTTGTACACCGGGCGTATTAAGTGCAGCGTTAATCAATAAGTCGTGCACTTCGCGCCAAGGGGCATCATAACCAATGGTTACTTCAGAGTGAATGATCAAACCTAAATCTTTTGCCGAATTGGTATAGTTGACTGTCTGCGAAGACATCATAAAGGAGTTAGGAATGGTTACCATCTCATTCTTGGGCGTACGTATACGGATAACTAATGGCGTTTTCTCGACCACATTGCCTACGGTATCATTTAGTTTTATTTGGTCGCCAATCTTAAACGAGCGCATGTAGGTTATTACCATACCGGCAATGATATTGCCAATCACAGTACTCGAACCCAATGACACGATTAAGCCTAAGAATACTGACACACCTTGAAACACCCCACTCTTTGAGCCTGGCAAATAAGGATAAATCATTGCAATAAGAAAGGCATAAAGCAAAAACCGTACAATATGATAAGTGGGCATTGCCCAATCGGCATAGAAGCTACCCAACTTTAAACGCTCTGCCTGTATCTCGCCTGCTAAATACTTAATTAGTTTTACCAGATAATGTACTGCCGCGGTGATAATGATAATGGTAAACAAATTAGGAATATAATGTACCACATCCGAAGCTATACTCTTAATCGGATTCCAGATATAAGAGAGAATAACAACGGCGAACTTCTTCGTTTTAGGAAAGATGGAGAACAACAGCGGAACGGATATCAGTAGCTGCAAGGCCATCACAATCCACTTACCGATATTGGCTAAGAAAATAATAACCTTTACTTGCCTATCGGTATCGAGCAATTCATAGTTCTGAATCTTAAACGGTTTTAGCTTGGTGTCTTTTAGTTTCTCTATTCGAGCCTTGAGCTTAAAGTACAACCAAATAGTTAGTTTAAATAAGAAGAACTGGCAGACTATGACTAAAATGAAAAGTCCTATTCGTTTTGTCCATTGCAAGAGGCTATGTTCGCGACGCATCTTGTCTATTTTGTCTTGAACAATCTTTTTGTGTTTCTCGGCCAATGCCTTACGAGTAGTACTGGTCCACATGGCATCTTGATCGGTTATTGTAGTAATAACCTTATTGCCATACATTAGATTAGTACCCGAATCGCTATCTTCTAAATAGACAGAGTCAGATTTCAGCTTCATTTGTCGGCCCAGTTTATCGATAGACATTGCTTCCATCTCGGCACGCTGCTGAGCACTAAACCCACCATTCTTTGCATAGAGATAAAACAAGGTGTCATCATCGACTACCACAGGTACACCGTTAGTATGAGCACGTAGTGAGTCTATTCGTTTCTTCTGAAGCTCTTGATTTAATGAATCGCCTGATAGATGAGAAAGCCTTAACTCTTCGAACTGCATGCGCATATTGGCTTCATTGAGTTTTGACTCTTCGAGTTGAAGCTGCAAGTTGACAATACGCAAAGAATCAGAATCGGCTTGCAAAGTGGTTGTTACAGGCGGAGTAGATAGCGAATCGCTTATAAATGAACGTACATCATCAATGAGCTGCGCTGAGAGTGAAGCCCATCCCACAAACATGATGACAAAACAAAACAAAAACCCTCTTTTCATATAAAAAGCATTAACCTAATATCGCTTAATCAGCCCGATTAAAATAACCGTTTGAAGCATCTATAAAGCCTATTTGGTAGGTTACCTTATCTACCATGGTAGACTACCTTACCCACCGCGGTAGATTACCTTGTCTACCAAGCTAGATTACCTTATCCACCAAACGGCATAATATCAATCAATCAGATGGATGTTTAAAATGGTGTAGAACTCCTTTCTTAAACACATTGCAAAACATCCAAACAACATTAATAACAACAAAAAATAAAGAATGTTTTTTATTATTTACCAAATTGAGTTCGCTATATTTGTTTCAAAATAAATGATTGCTATGGATATACTAATGCTTATCGGTGGTTTGATACTTATATTGGTTGGAGCCAATGGGTTAACAGATGGTGCCTCGTCGGTAGCCAAACGGTTTAATATTCCGTCTATTGTTATAGGACTAACCATCGTATCGTTTGGTACATCAGCACCCGAGTTAGCAGTCAGTGTATCGGGAGCCATAAACGGCAATGCCGATATTGCCATCGGTAACGTAGTTGGTAGCAACCTGTTTAATACATTAATGATTGTAGGATGTACAGCCCTGGTTACTCCCATCGTTATCACTCGAAACACACTTCGCAAAGAGATACCATTATGTATTTTATCATCAATCGTCTTATTGATATGCGCCAACGATGTAATTATCAACAAAGCAGCGATTAATGTAATAAGTCGTACAGACGGTTTGCTCTTGCTCTGCTTCTTTGCCATATTTATGGGTTATACATTTGCCATCTCAAAGAATGGGGATGATGAAGGCGCCGATAAAATAAAAGATATGCCTATTTGGAAATCTACCATATATATTATTGTTGGATTGGCTGCCCTGGTTTATGGAGGCGAATGGTTTGTAAAAGGAGCTTCAAATATAGCTCGCAACTTAGGTGTGAGCGAAGCAATTATCGGTTTAACATTAGTTGCCGGTGGTACCTCGTTACCCGAATTGGCTACTTCGATAGTTGCTGCAATCAAGAAAAACCCTGAGTTAGCCATAGGTAATGCAATAGGCAGCAATCTGTTCAATATATTCTTTGTACTTGGCTGTAGTGCATCCATCACTCCACTCAAAGCGGTAGGCATTACTAACTTCGACTTAGTATCACTTGTTGTTGCCGGTATTCTAGTATGGTTCTTCGGTCTATTCTTTGCCAAACGTACCATCACCCGTATCGAAGGAGCAATACTTGTAATGTGTTACGTAGGTTATATCACCTATTTAATTTGGAATATATAAGAAGGTAAGTCACCTATCAAACTCAATTATAACCCCGCTAAAAGACTATTCATTCTCTATAAATAGGTCTGATAAGAACTCTATTCAGATTAAGACTTATTCTATTGATTATCTCGCCAGAAACGGGTGTAATCAATGTCTTACTGTATAGAAAAATGTTAAAATAATAATGCGATTTTAGCAGCTATCTACATCGTAATTTGAAGATTATCACGTATCTTTGTTGCTCAAATACTACATAGATTATTATGGCAATTACAATTAAAGCGGTTTCTTCAAAGAAAGAACTACATAAATTTATCCGATTTAACTACGAGCTATACAAGGAAAATCCTTATTCTGTACCCGATTTGTACGATGATATGCTCAACACATTCAACAAAAAGAAAAACGCAGCGTTCGAGTTTTGCGAAGCTGAGTATTTTTTGGCGTATCGTGACGGAAAGATAGTAGGACGCGTAGCTGCTATTATCAATAACAGGGCCAACGAAGTATGGGATAAAAAAGATGTTCGCTTCGGTTGGATTGACTTCATTGACGATATGGAAGTATCGGAAGCCTTGCTAGACGCCGTACAACAATGGGGTAAAGAGCGTGGCATGACCAATATCATCGGTCCACTAGGCTTTACCGACTTCGACGCTGAAGGTATGTTGATTGAAGGTTTTGATCAGTTGAGCACCATGGCAACAATCTACAACCACCCATACTATCCTGAACACATGGACAAGTTGGGCTATGTAAAGGATGCCGACTGGGTTGAGTTTAAGATCTTTATTCCGGAAGCCATTCCTGATAAACATCAACGTATCTCTAACTTGATTCAAAAGAAATACAATCTTAAGATTAAGAAATATACATCAAACAAGAAGGTAGCAGCAGATTATGGCCAAGAAATCTTCGAATTGATGAACGAGGCATACAGTCCTCTTTATGGCTACGCACCTCTTTCGCAAAGCCAAATCAAACAATACATCAAGATGTATCTGCCTATCATCGACCTACGTATGCTAACTTTGATTACAGACGCAGAAGATAAGTTGGTAGCTGTAGGTATTTCGATGCCATCGCTTTCTGAAGCATTGCAAAAATCAAGAGGAAGACTGTTACCTCTTGGCTGGTTCTACCTATTAAAGGCATTGTTCATGAAGAAGCGAGCTAAAATGCTTGACCTATTGCTAGTTGCTGTAAAACCAGAATATCAAAACAAAGGTGTTAATGCTTTGTTATTTTCTGATTTGATTCCGGTTTATAAGAAATTAGGTTTTATATTTGCAGAAAGCAACCCCGAACTAGAACACAACGGAAAAGTACAAGCCCAATGGGAGTACTTTGAAACTGTACAACATAAACGCAGACGCGCATTTGTAAAAGAGATTAAGTAAAAAACGTATGGAGAAGAATGAATTAGTACTAGCTACTAGTAGCCCCGTAGCATATACCGACGATAACATCAGGCACCTTAGTGACATGGAGCACGTTCGTACGCGCCCCGGTATGTACATTGGTAAACTTGGAGATGGTACTCATCCCGAGGATGGTATTTATGTATTGTTAAAGGAGGTACTAGACAATAGTATTGATGAGTTCAAGATGAATTCGGGAAAGAAAATCGAAATCACCATCGAAGATAACTTACGTGTGAGTATTCGTGACTATGGTCGTGGTATTCCTCAAGGTAAATTAGTAGAAGCGGTAAGCGTTTTGAATACCGGTGGTAAGTACGACAGCAAGGCATTTAAGAAGAGTGTCGGGCTAAACGGTGTTGGTATCAAGGCTGTAAACGCATTGAGCTTGAACTTTGAGGTAAGAAGTTATCGCGATGGAAAAGTTCGTATGGCTACTTTCTCAAAAGGTAACTTATTGACCGATAAATCAGAAACGACAGAGACTGACGAGACTGGAACATTTATCTTCTTCGAACCCGATAATACACTCTTTACAGGCTATAGCTTCAATTACGATTTTATTGAAACTATGCTACGCAACTACACCTACCTAAATACAGGATTGGTGATTGTGTTTAACGGTCAGCGCATTGTTTCGCGCAATGGATTGGAAGATTTATTGAACGATAACATGACAGCCAACAGCCTTTATCCTATCATTCACTTGAAAGGCGAGGATATCGAAATTGCTTTTACACATACAGGTCAATACGGCGAAGAGTATTATTCGTTTGTAAACGGCCAACATACATCTCAAGGTGGTACTCACCAAAGTGCATTCAAGGAGCATATTGCTCGCACTATCAAAGATTTCTTTAACAAGAACATGGACTTTGCCGATATCCGTAATGGATTGGTAGCTGCCATTGCCGTAAACGTTGAAGAGCCTTTGTTTGAGAGCCAAACTAAGATTAAGCTTGGTTCTACCAATATGTCTCCAGGCGGCATCACTGTGAATAAGTTTATTGGCGACTTCATTAAGACAGAAGTTGATAACTTCTTGCACAAGCATGCCGACATAGCCGAGGTAATGCTTCAAAAGATTCAAGAATCAGAAAAAGAACGTAAAGCGATAGCCGGCGTTACTAAGTTGGCTCGCGAACGCGCAAAGAAGGCAAACCTACATAACCGTAAGTTACGCGACTGCCGTGTGCACCTGAATGACGTGAAAGGAAAGGGTCTTGAAGAACAATCAAGTATCTTTATTACCGAGGGTGATTCGGCAAGTGGTTCTATCACTAAGAGCCGCGATGTAACTACACAAGCTGTATTCAGCTTACGTGGTAAACCGCTTAACTCGTATGGCCTAACCAAAAAGGTAGTTTACGAGAATGAAGAGTTCAACCTGCTCCAAGCAGCACTAAATATTGAAGACGGTATCGAAGGATTGCGTTACAATAAAGTAATCGTAGCAACCGATGCCGATGTAGATGGTATGCACATTCGTTTGTTGCTTATCACTTTCTTCTTGCAGTTCTTCCCCGACCTGATTAAGAAAGGGCATGTTTACATTTTACAAACGCCTCTATTCCGTGTGCGCAATAAGAAAAAGACTATCTATTGCTATACAGATGAAGAACGTATCAACGCCGTGAAAGAGCTTAGCCCTAATCCGGAGATTACTCGATTTAAAGGATTGGGTGAGATATCGCCCGATGAGTTTAGACACTTTATTGGCAAAGATATTCGTCTTGAACAAGTTTCATTGCGCAAGAATGACTTGGTGAAAGAGTTGCTTGCTTTCTATATGGGCAAAAATACCATGGAGCGCCAAGGCTTCATTATTGACAACTTGGTGGTAGAAGAAGATCTACCCGAATAACATTTATAAATTAATGAAAAGAGCCATCTTCCCGGGGACATTCGACCCCTTTACTATAGGACATTTCTCTATTGTGAAACGTGCTTTGACCTTTATGGATGAGATTATTATCGGTATTGGTATCAATGAGAACAAGCATACCTACTTCCCTATCGAGAAGCGCGTAGAGATGATTCAGAAACTATACAAAGATGAACCACGCATCAAAGTCATGGCATACGATTGCTTGACGGTAGACTTTGCCCAACAAACAGAAGCAACGTTTATTGTGCGTGGCATCCGTACTGTTAAGGATTTCGAATACGAAGAGACTATTAGTGATATCAACCGAAAATTGGCAAATATCGAAACTATTCTACTTTTCACTGAACCAGAAATGACTTGTATCAGTTCTACTATAGTGCGCGAACTCTTGGGATTCAACAAAGACATAAGTATGTTTTTGCCTGAGGGAATGGAAATTTAACTCCTTACCAGATGAAGAAAATACTATTTATAGCACTAGCCTGCTTCATGACTGCTGCAATGCAAGCTCAGAAGTTTGGCGGACCGGCTATGCAGAAACTGAATATGGCTGAGTTTGCCATCACCAACCTTTATGTTGACTCTGTTGACGAGAGCAAGTTGGTAGAAGAGGCAATCATCCGTATGCTCGAACAACTAGACCCTCACTCTACCTACTCGAACCCCGAGGAGGTGAAGAAGATGAATGAACCCCTACAAGGCAACTTCGAAGGAATTGGTGTACAGTTCCAAATGATTGAAGATACACTTCTTATTATCCAACCTATCAGCAATGGACCATCCGAAAAGGTAGGGATATTGGCAGGAGACCGCATCGTGGCTGTTAACGATACAGCTATTGCAGGCGTAAAGATGAGTACTGAAAATATCATGGAACGTTTGCGTGGCCCAAAAGATACGAAGGTAAACCTTACAATCGTGCGTCGTGGCGTAAACGAACCGTTGAAGTTTACCGTGAAACGTGATAAGATTCCTATCTACAGCATGGATGCCGCTTATATGATTGAACCGGGTGTAGGCTATATCCGTATCAATCGTTTTGGTGCTTCGACTACCGAAGAGTTCTTGAAAGCGATGAAAGAGCTACAGAAGAAAGGAATGAAAGATTTAATTCTCGATCTTCAAGGCAATGGTGGTGGCTATTTGAATGCTGCTATCGACATGGCCAATGAGTTCTTAGGCGAGAAGGATTTGATTGTTTATACCGAAGGACGCGCTGCTCAACGCAACGAGTTCGCTGCTAAAGGCAACGGAGGATTCCGCAATGGCCGATTGGTGGTATTAATAGATGAATATTCGGCTTCGGCAAGCGAGATTGTATCTGGAGCAATTCAAGATTGGGATAGAGGAGTGATTGTTGGCCGTCGTTCGTTTGGCAAAGGATTGGTGCAACGCCCTATCGACTTGCCAGATGGTTCAATGATTCGCCTAACTGTATCGCGCTACTACACACCTGCCGGAAGAAGTATTCAGAAACCATACGAGAGCAATGCTGATACCGAAATGAAAAGCGGAGAAGGTAGCGGAAGCGATAACATCAAGAAATATCATAGCGACTTGATAGACCGTTTCAACCGTGGAGAGTTGTCGAATGCAGATAGCATCCACTTCCCCGATTCACTAAAGAGCCAAACGCTCCGCATGAAACGTACGGTTTATGGTGGTGGAGGTATTATGCCCGACTATTTTGTACCAATCGATACAACGCTATACACCGACTATCATCGCAACTTAGTTGCCAAAGGAGTACTTATGGGGCAGGTTACTAAATACATTGAGCAAAACCGACAAGCCTTGAAGAGCCAATACAAGAACTTCAATGCTTTCAATAAAGACTTTGTGATTAGCGACGCTACCATGGATCAACTCAGAGAGGCGGGCATAAAAGATGGAGTAGAGTTTAACGAAGAGCAATACAACAAATCGTTGCCACTGATTAAGACTCAACTCAAAGCACTCATTGCAAGAGACCTCTGGGATATGAACGAGTACTATCAGGTGATGAACCAAACCAATGAGAGTGTTACTCGGGCACTACAGATACTCAACTCGGGAGAATACGAGAAAATCATGAAATAATATAAAAGAGGAAGGCAGACTATTGTGATAAATAGTCTGCCTTTCTTTATAGAATAGATCTTGTTTGCTACAAAGCAATTGTATATGAATACCCGCTACGCGATAATAGTTAACAGTTATCGCACTAAACATAAACATTCAGTCTGATAGTTGTTAACAGTTATCAGCTCACCTCTTTTTAATAACGTATCACTTTAGGCGTTTTCTCCCATCCAAACAACCATCTGTTGAGCGCTCTGTTTACATATACATTCATTACGGCACACCCTGCACCAATTAGCGAACCGGCTATTACATCCGAAGGATAGTGAACACCCTCTGTCAGTCGAGAAAAACTGACCGAACAGGCCCACAATGCCGATGGAGCAATGACATACCATTTAGGATAACGTATACTCAATGAGGTAGCTACCGAAAAAGCGGCAGCAGCATGCGAAGAAGGAAACGATGAACTGCTTTCGTGACTATAAGGGTGTATCTTATCGGGATAGCGATCGTAAGGGCGTTCACGATCTATCAATCCTTTCATGGCAGAGGTGATGACAACCGCTTCTGCTAAGCTGGTACCAATATAGATAGCATCGGCCAATAAGGGTTTGTTTTTTGATATGCCACCGTAGATAGCCATACCTACAGGAATACCAATAGATATATAAGGAGCAGACTTGCTCATGGTATTGCTAAAGTTGCGAACAAATCGGCTATCCCAACCATTAATTTTGTGCAACGTGTTTATATCCCAATTCTGAGCCAAAAGAGAAAAACAATATACTACTGATATACAAATAAATAAAATGCGTTTCATGTGAAATAATTAAAAAGGTAGACAACAAAGATAAATTAAAATTGCAGGCTATTAATAAATTTATTATATATTTGTTGGCTATTTAAAAACAACAGCATTCTCAATTTAAATATGATAAGAAATACTCCTTGCAAAAGATTAATCGATTGCGCTCAGTGCTTAAAAGCTACTGAAGGAACGCTTATTTATAGAAGTTACAATGCCGGAAACCACTATCCAGCCGAGAAATGCACTCAAAACCTCATCATCTTTTTATTAAAAGGCGAACTGCTAGTCAACAGTAAAGAGCATCCGGGCACAACCCTACACGATGGTCAAATTATTCTGCAATCTATCGGTTCAAAGTTGGAGTTGTTGGCTCTATCAAAAGTTGAATATATAGCCTATTGGTTCAATGAACTTCCTATAATCTGCGAAGAGCGCTTTAGAGAGATTATGGAGATTTCGGAAGAGCCTAATGTATATTCGCCTCTTATGATGAACAGTATATTGTTCAACCTTTTTGATAATTTGAAAGAGTATCTATCAGAGAACATGCCATGTGGTCACTATGTTGAGTTAAAAGCGAAAGAGATTATCTTCTTACTACTCAACTATTATTCAAAAAACCAACTTAGCGAGTTTTTCTATCCAATAAACACCTACACAGAAAGTTTCCACTTCTTTGTAATGCGCAATTACGAAAAAGTGAAAAACGTTGAAGACTTTGCACAGATTGGTGGATACAGCGTAACAACCTTCCGCCGATTATTTAGAAATATGTATGGAGTACCTGTGTACGAATGGATACTAAACAAAAAACGCGAAGGAATTCTGAATGACCTTCAAAATAGTAATGAGCGTATTGGCGACATCAGTCAACGATACGGTTTTGACTCTATGTCGCACTTTGCACACTTCTGCAAAGGATCTTTTGGAGACACCCCACGTTCACTTCGCAAACGTTTGGCCAATGGCGAAACATTTACCATTCTAAAAGAAAGCAATACGCAAGAAGAAGAAGTTTAAAGACGAATATTATACTCGCCTTTATGTCCTAATGGGATAAACTTCATGCAAAAGCTTTAATCAAGAGTTCTAAAAATCACCATTCTTACATATAGTATCTTCTATCATGTAAAAGACATCTATTTTTTAGCCTCCCTATTAAAGAATTATTTCTTTAATCCTTTGGTTAATAAACCTATTTCATGTAATTTTGTGGCAATTAAAGCAATCGTTTGTAAAAAATAACTATACTAATAATTAAATAATTTAAAATCAAACTTTTATGTGGTTAAGCAATTCATCTGTAGGAAGGAAAGTTGTGATGAGCGTTACCGGTATCGCACTTATCCTTTTTCTAACATTTCACATGGCGATGAATCTTGTTGCGCTTTTCTCTGCGGAAGGCTATAACATGATTTGCGAATTCTTAGGTGCCAATTGGTATGCTCTTGTAGCAACATTGGGACTTGCATTTCTTTTTGTAGTTCATATCATTTATGCATTCTGGCTTACAGTTCAAAACCGCCGTGCACGTGGTAATGAGCGTTATGCAGTTACTAATTCTCCTAAAATGGTAGAGTGGACATCTAAAAACATGTTGGCTCTTGGTATCATTGTTATTGCAGGTTTAGGACTTCACTTAGTTAACTTCTGGGCTAAAATGCAATTACCAGAAATTCTTCACAATGCAGGTGCTCATGTTGATGTAACATATGCAGCTGATGGTGTATACCACATTGTTAAGACTTTTTCTAACCCTATTTTCGTTGCACTTTACCTTGTATGGCTTGCTGCTTTACTTTTCCACCTTACTCACGGTTTCTGGAGCTCAATGCAATCGTTAGGTTGGAACAATAAAGTATGGATTAACCGCTGGAAATGTATCTCTAACATCTACTCATGGGTTATCGTACTAGGTTTTGCTTCAGTAGTGATTGTATTCTTCTTGAAATCATTGTGTGGAGCTTGCTAATAGCTGATTTTTAAACAGATAAAAAAAGTAAAAGTATTATGACTCAAATAGATTCTAAAATACCCGCTGGCGCTCTAGCCGAAAAGTGGACCAATTATAAGAACAACCAAAAATTGGTTAATCCGGCTAACAAACGCCGTTTAGATATTATTGTAGTAGGTACTGGTCTTGCCGGTGCATCTGCTGCTGCTTCTCTTGGTGAAATGGGATTCAGAGTATTGAACTTCTGTATTCAAGATTCAC
>CAMTPH010000056.1 GCA_947074345.1 uncultured Bacteroides sp.
AAAAGCAACTTCCTATCATGAACTGTGCATATACACAATGTTTCCGTCGCGAAGCAGGTTCTTATGGTAAAGATGTACGCGGCTTAAATCGTTTGCACGAATTCTCTAAAGTAGAAATTGTACGTATCGACAAACCTGAGCATTCTAAAGAATCGCACAAAGAGATGTTGAACCACGTTGAAAATCTACTTATCAAACTTGAACTACCTTACCGTATCCTTCGCCTTTGCGGTGGTGATATGAGTTTTACTGCAGCTCTTTGCTTCGACTTCGAAGTATACTCTGAAGCACAAAAACGCTGGTTAGAGGTTAGCTCGGTTTCAAACTTTGATAGCTACCAAGCAAATCGCTTAAAATGTCGTTACCGTTCAGCTGAAAAGAAAACTGAACTATGTCACACATTAAACGGTTCGGCTCTTGCATTGCCACGTATCGTAGCAGCATTGCTAGAGAACAATCAAACACCAGAAGGTATCCGTATTCCAAAAGCATTGGTACCATACTGTGGTTTTGAAATAATAGACTAATACAGTTTATCAAATCATACCTATAAAAGCCACCCAAACAGGTGGCTTTTCTTTTGTTATTTATAAATAACACTTATCTTTGCCGCAATATCATTTTGAAAGATATAACGCTATAAGAAAAACAAAATAATTAGATAATGAACAAAATTGTTAGCAAACAACATTTTTCTGAGAATGTGTTTAAAATGGAGATTGAAGCTCCGCTAATTGCTAAATCGCGCAAAGCAGGACATTTTGTAATTGTTCGTGTGGGCGAGAAAGGTGAACGCGTGCCGTTGACCATTGCAGCAGCTGATACAAAAAAAGGAACCATCACCTTAGTGGTTCAAAAAGTAGGTCTTTCATCCGCTCGTCTTTGCGAACTCAAAGTGGGCGATCATATAACAGACGTAGTTGGTCCGTTGGGACAAGCTACTCACATCGAAAACTTCGGAACAGTAATTTGTGCAGGTGGTGGTGTAGGTGTTGCGCCAATGCTTCCTATCGTACAAGCATTAAAAGCAGCCGGCAATCGTGTTATCACTGTATTGGCTGGTAGAAGCAAAGAGCTAATCATCCTAGAAGATGAGATGAGAAAAAGCTCTGACGAAGTTATCATCATGACAGATGATGGTTCGTATGGCCGTAAAGGTTTGGTTACAGAAGGTATCGAAGAGGTTATCAAAAGAGAGAAGGTAAACAAATGCTTTGCTATCGGACCGGCAATCATGATGAAGTTTGTTTGCTTGCTAACTAAAAAATATGAATTACCAACAGAGGTATCTCTTAATACTATCATGGTAGATGGTACCGGTATGTGTGGCGCATGTCGTATCACAGTAGGTGGTAAAACCAAGTTTGTATGCGTAGACGGCCCTGAGTTTGATGGTCACCAAGTAGATTTCGACGAAATGTTGAAACGTATGGGGGCTTTCAAAAAGATCGAAAAGGCAGAAATTTCTAAATTAGAAGCTACTAACTGCGATGCAACTAAAGTGATTGTTGAAAACAGTAGAGATGCTGAATGGAGAAAAGAGCTTCGCAAACAAATGAAGCCTAAAGAACGTACAGCTATTCCTCGTGTTCACATGCCTGAATTGGATCCTGAGTATCGTTCTCATAGCCTAAAAGAAGAGGTAAACATCGGTTTATCGAAAGAGCAAGCTATGACAGAAGCGAAACGTTGTCTTGACTGCGCCAATCCTGGTTGTATGGATGGATGCCCAGTAGGTATTGACATTCCTCGCTTCATCAAACACATTGAGTGTGGCGAAATTCTTGATGCAGCTAAAACACTAAAAGAGACAAGTGCATTGCCAGCAGTTTGCGGTCGTGTTTGTCCACAAGAGAAACAATGTGAATCTAAATGTATTCACCTTAAAATGAACGAGCCAGCAGTTGCTATTGGACATCTTGAACGTTTTGCTGCCGACTACGAACGCGAAAGCAATCAGATATCTATCCCTAAAATCAAAGATAAAAACGGAATAAAGATTGCCGTAATCGGTTCGGGACCAGCCGGATTGGCTTTTGCTGGCGATATGGCGAAATATGGTTATGAAGTAACTGTATTCGAAGCTCTTCACGAAATTGGTGGCGTATTAAAATATGGTATTCCTGAGTTCCGCTTACCAAACGAAATAGTTGATGTAGAGATTAACAACCTTGTAAAAATGGGGGTTACATTCATCAAAGACTGCATCGTAGGTAAAACTATCACTGTAGAACAGTTGGAAGAAGAAGGATTTAAAGGTGTATTTGTTGCGTCGGGTGCTGGTTTGCCAAACTTCATGAACATTCCTGGAGAAAATGCAATCAATATCATGTCTTCTAATGAGTACTTGACTCGCGTAAACTTGATGGATGCTGCCGATCCTGAATCTGACACTCCAATCACTTTCGGTAAAAACGTTGCAGTTATCGGTGGTGGAAATACAGCGATGGATGCAGTACGTACAGCTCGCAGATTAGGAGCAGAACGCGCCATGATTATCTATCGCCGCTCTGAAAGCGAAATGCCTGCACGCCTTGAAGAGGTAAAACATGCTAAAGAAGAAGGTGTTGAGTTCTTGACTCTACACAATCCTATTGAATATATTGCCGACGAAGAAGGTAAGGTAAAACAAGTAGTTCTTCAGAAAATGGAACTTGGCGAACCAGATGCTTCAGGTCGTCGTAGCCCTGTTGCTATTCCTGGTGCAACTGAAACATTAGATGTCGATTTGGCTGTAGTTAGTGTGGGTGTATCACCTAACCCGATTGTACCAAGCTCAATCCCTGGACTAGAAATGGGACGTTGGGGAACAATTGCAGTTAATGACAATATGCAAACATCTATTCCTACGATTTATGCTGGTGGCGATATTGTTAGAGGTGGTGCTACAGTTATCCTTGCAATGGGTGATGGTAGAAAAGCAGCAGCAGCAATGGATGCTCATTTGCAGAAATAACATAGAATGACTTATAAAAATAAACCCTCGCAATAAATATTGCGAGGGTTTATTTTTATAAGGATCTTATCAAGAAATTATTAAACTAACTTATTTGTAGCTGGATCAGGAAACACCAATGATGGTTTGAAAGATTTAGCCTCTTCGAAATCCATCGATGCATATGACATAATAATGACAATATCGCCTAGCTGCACTTTACGGGCAGCAGCACCGTTCAAGCATACTTTACCTGAACCACGCTCTCCTTTAATAATGTAAGTTTCAAATCGCTCGCCATTGTTATTGTCTACGATATGAACTTTCTCTCCGGCAATCATGTTAGCCGCGTCCAAAAGATCTTCATCAATGGTGATACTACCCATATAGTTAAGATTTGCTTCTGTAACACGCGCACAGTGAATCTTAGACTTAAGCACTTCAATCATCATAAGAATATGGTCTTTTATGGTTTTTAATTATTTATATTTTATATTATCAATGAGGCGTACATCTCCACAGAATACTGTAATACAACCCATTATTGAATTTGCATCATCCCAATTGGCAACGTTTTGCAATGTGTCTCCATCTACTATCTCAAAATACTCCAGTTCTAAACCCGCAGCATCTTTAATAGCATTTTCAACCATCGCTTTTGTTTCACTTACTGAATGATCGTTGGCAAAGGTACAACTTTTAAATAATGTCTTCGATATATTTAAAGCATTTTTACGTTCCTCATCAGACAAACGTGCATTTCTGCTACTCATTGCCAATCCGTCATTTTCACGAACAATTGGACAACCCACTATTTCAATAGGATACTTCAACTCTTGTACCATTTTTCTAATGATAGCCAACTGCTGATAATCCTTTTCACCAAAGTAAGCCTTATCAGGTGTTACCGCATCAAACAATTTGCTAACAATTTGACATACACCATTAAAGTGTCCAGGGCGATGAGCACCTTCCATAACAGTATCAAGAGGAGCATAGTCAAATTGACGAGTGTCTACTTCTGGATACATTTCACTAACTTCAGGAGCAAAAACAATATCAACACCACATGCTTCTAATAAAACACAATCAGCCTCTAAAGTACGTGGGTATTTTAAAAGATCATTTTGGTCATTAAATTGAGTAGGATTTACAAAAATACTAGCTACTGTTACTCCATTTTCAGCAGAGCTCTTTTTCATCAACGAAGCATGTCCGTCATGAAGTGCTCCCATAGTTGGTACAAAGCCAACGCTTTGCTGTTTTTTCTTATAGTTAGATAATTCAGATTGTAACTCCTGAATTGAGTTTATTACTTTCATTTTTTCGTTCTTGTTTCAAAAAATCGTGCAAAATAAAGTATTATTTATCAGATAATGAAAGAATATCACAAAATATTGCAACTAATTACACATTAAATGTACTTGTAAACACTTAACCACCACTGATAAACAAGTAGTTAACAATTCATAAGGAATTATAGGTATACACAATTTGCTTTAATGCCCTTTTTTTTTTATATCTTTGCACAATATTTATAGAGAAATTGCTATTATGACTAAAGCTAACAAAGTTTTATTTATCACACAAGAAATTACTCCATACGTTCCTGAGAGTGAGATGTCTACTATCGGAAGAAATTTACCACAAGCAATCCAGGAAAAAGGGAGAGAAATCCGCACTTTTATGCCCAAGTGGGGTAACATAAACGAACGCAGAAATCAATTGCACGAAGTTATCCGTCTATCGGGTATGAACCTAATTATTGATGACACAGACCATCCGCTAATTATCAAAGTTGCCTCTATTCAATCTGCTCGTATGCAGGTTTACTTTATCGACAACGATGACTATTTCCAAAATCGCCTACAAGCTGTTGATGAAAATGGTGTTGAATATACAGACAATGACAGTCGCGCTATCTTCTACGCAAGAGGTGTTTTAGAAACTGTAAAGAAGCTACGTTGGTGTCCAGATGTAATCCACTGTCACGGATGGATGTCAGCTTTAGTCCCACTTTATATTAAGAAAGCATATAATGAAGAACCTTCATTCCGCGATTCAAAAGTTGTATTCTCACTTTACGAAGATGAGTTGAAAAACAACTTAAGTGAAGACTTTGCTACTAAACTTTTATTGAAAGGTATCAGTAAAGACGACTTAGGAATATTGCCTGAACAAAATATCACTTTCGAAGATTTATGCAAATTGGCTGTTGACTACTCTGATGGCGTTATTCAAAACAGTGCATCTGTCAATGAAGGTGTAATGGAATATGCACGACAATCAAACAAATTGATATTAGATTATCAAAACCCAGATTCATATGCAAACGCTTGCAATGAGTTTTATGATAAGGTTTGGGAAGAAAGTCAAAAATAAAACAAAACTAAGATACCGAAAATCATGAAAGCTAAATATTTATTGATTGCGCTTATATCACTTTCCTTTTTTGCATGTGATGACAATTCAGGATCGTTGGGATTAAATATGTTTCCATCAGGTGATCAAAACATTAATGGACAATCAACTACTTTTGAAGTAACAACACAATCTCAACTTGCTGATAATGTATTTGCTAAAACCAGTATTGGTTATTTAGGCCGTTTTACAGACCCTAACTTTGGTTATTACGAAGCAAGTTTTCTTTCACAAATACATTGTATTGATGATTTTAGCTTTCCTCCGGTAGTCGATTTAAACAATGAGGCTGATTTAAACGATCCAAGCGCTATCATGGTTTCAAATGAAATCTATCGTACTGAGTTAGTATTGACATATTCTAGCTATTTCGGTGATTCTATTGCGCCTCAACATCTTAATGTTTATCAGTTAAACAAAAAATTAGATAAGCAAGCTGCTTACTATACTAATATTGACCCTAGTGAATTCTACAGCACATCAGATTTGATTGGTGAGAAATCGTATACAGCAGTTAATTTGGCACACAGTGATTCTTTAAGAAATACTGATACTTATTTGCCAAGTGTTGTAGTAACTCTTCCGACTGAACTTGGTCAACAGATTTATGACTTAAGCCGCGAAGCTGAAGCAAACAATCAACAGTTTGCTCCTACTTTCATGGATATGTTTAAAGGTATCTATGTAGAAAATGATTATGGTGACGGTACTATCTTATATATCGACCAAATTGAGTTGAATATTATATTTGAGTGCTACATTAGAGATTCTTCTACAGGTGAAATCTATAAGATGCATGACGAAGTAACAGACTCTACTGGCTATAGCTACCGTACATTTGTTGCTACAAAAGAAATCATTCAAGCCAACTCATTTAGAAGTGACGAAACGTTGATTCAACAAAAGGTTGACGAAACAGATTGGACATACCTAAAGACTCCTGCAGGTATTTATACTCAAGCAACACTTCCATTAAATAGCTTTGAAGAGAACCTAAGTCAAGACACATTGAATGTTGTTAAGTTAGCGTTTACAAATTACAATCAATCAAACGATGATAATAAGTATGCGTTCACAATGAGTCCTCCAACGAATGTATTATTAGTCCGTGAGAGAGATAAAGAATCATTCTTTACAGACAATATGATTAATAATGAAATTACATCGTTCCTTTCAACTCGCAATGCTATTTATACAAATCAGTATGTATTTTCGAATGTTGCACGTTTAATTAATACATGCTTGTCTGAGAAAGCTGCAGCTGTTGAACAACTTGCTACATTCGGAGAAATCTCTGAAGTATTGAATAGCAATGATCAGCCGGTTAAAACGATTGAAGAATGGATGGAATGTACCGAGTGGGATAAAGTAGCTTTGATTCCAGTAAAAGTAATTTCTGATTCAAATGGTAATATCGTGGGTATTCAGAATGACCTACAACCTGGTTACACTAAATTAAAAGGTGGATTAACAGGTAGTAAGCTTGATCTTGATGTCATTTATACATCATTCTCTAAGAAGTAATAAAAGATAAAGATATATTTAAAGAGGTTGAAGTTAATTCAGCCTCTTTTTTTTGTGCCTATTAATATAGATACTATAATGACGAAAGACTATAGGATAACCTATAGTCTTTCGTCTTTATAAATTATAGAGAATAAATTAAGCGTCAACTTTCTTCTTTCTCGTTGTTGTCTTTTTAGCAGTAGTCGACTTCTTTGCAGGAGCTTTTTTGGTTGGTTTTGCAGAAGCTTCAGGAGCATTACTTTCAACAGATGTTCTAAACACATCTAGCTCTTTGTGCAATTCAGCAATCTCTTCACCCTGATTTTTGATGGTTGTCAATAGAGAGTTTAGCTCTTCATTATCGATACCTTCAGGATATAATGAATCTACTCTATTGATAAAGTCACCAAGAATATTCATATAGTTTGTAAAGGCATCATAAGGAGAATCATAGATACCACGATTAAGCCATATTCCCGTATTTTTGGTTGTCATAAAACGGAAGTTATTACTTGCTTGCAGATAATCCCAGTCTTGTTTAATGCGTCTATCACTACAAAGGTGTACACGTTCGGCAATGCTATAAAGCTTATTAAATGCTTCGCGTTGCATCACATTACCTAACCAGCAGCTCGTATCTCTCTCTTCGTCAACCCATGAAACAGGATAAGGAACATCAAGTTGCGAAACAGATTTTAGTTTAGTTACTATTTCGGTAGGAGTAGAAAAAGTAATTCCACGCTCTTTGGCACAACTAGGCAATGCTTTCAAGAATTCAAGAATATTTGAAGACAATGGTTGTGTATAGCCAATAGATTTTAGTTCCATGAATATATTGATTACTTGCTCCTCTTGTGGGAAAGAGTCAATCCAGCTCATATATTTATCTGCGAACAATGGATATTCACTCCATTCAGAGTTCGAGAATCTAAGCGATATATCATCAGATAATTTATAGTCGCGCACCAATATTTTCAAGTTTGGAGCCATATTGCAATGGTATACATAGTGAGGGCTCTTCCAACCTAATATATGCTTAGCACCTTCAGTTAAGATACCTTTGAATCCCATCGAAGAGACCACTGCACCTATTTCGTCGGTATAAATCAAACTTGAATTACGGAATACCTTAGGAGCTTTACCAAACATTTGTTTGATTTTATCTCTCATTCTCAACACCTCTTCCTTGAAGCACTCTTCGTTTACTAGCGAAGACAAACCATGAGAATAAGGTTCGGCCAAGAACTCACAACCACCAGTATCATTTAGTTGATGAAGCAAGTCAATAACCGCAGGCGCATGAATTTCTAATTGTTCTAAAGCAACACCAGAAATAGATAAAGCCACTTTAAAATACCCATTTGAGTTTTTCACCATTTCTATTAAAGTACTCAAAGCCGGTATATACGAACGCTCGGCAACTTCATTAATCGAAGTTTCATTAGCAAAGTCATCATAGTAATAATGATCAGTACCAATGTCAAAGAAGCGATAACGTTTCAGGTGGATAACCTGGTGTATTTCGAAATATAGACAGATTGTTCTCATATCAATATTGTATTTTTAATTGTAGTTTCTAATAATATCATCGTAAATGGCTCTTACCTTGTAGCCTACATTTTCCCATTTGATAGCATCAACCTCCTTCTTACCCTCATCGCGCAAGTATTCGTAAAGAGCCGGATAAGTACAAATAGAATAAATAGCATCGGCCATTGCTTGTATATCCCAGTAATCAGTTTTGATGCACTTTTCTAAGATTTCGGCGCAACCTGATTGTTTAGATATGATAGTAGGCACACAACACTGCATCGCCTCAAGCGGTGATATACCAAATGGTTCTGATACAGAAGGCATGATATAGACATCACTCGATTTCAAAACTTCGTATACCTGATTGCCTTTCATGAATCCCGGGAAGTGAAAACGATCTGAAATGCCACGTTCGGCAGCAAGTCTAATCATCTGATTCATCATATCACCACTACCGGCCATAACAAAACGAACATTCTTAGTACGTTTCAAGGCTAGTGCAGCAGCTTCTACAAAATATTCAGGTCCTTTTTGCATTGTAATACGACCCAAGAAAGTTACCACTTTCTCTTTCGGATTCTTGCGTGGCACAATATCTTCAATCTCTTGCGATAAAGGAGATACCGCATTGTGCACGGTAGTAACCTTACGTGGATCTTGAAAATATTTATGAATCACAGTTTGACGTGTCAATTCACTAACACACATGATGTGATCTGCTTGATCCATACCATTCTTTTCGATAGCATAAACCGTAGGATTAACATTACCACGACTTCTATCAAAATCGGTAGCATGCACATGAATCACAAGAGGTTTGCCCGAAACTTGTTTTGCATGAATACCTGCAGGATAAGTTAACCAATCGTGCGAGTGAATAATATCAAACTCTTGTTGTCTAGCAACTACTCCCGCTACAATAGAATAATTATTTATCTCTTCGTGCAAGTTTTCAGGATAGCGACCAGAGAACTCAATGCAACCAAGATCGTTTGTATTTAAGTAGTTGAAGTTAGCATAAATATTGTCGCGCAAATCATAAAAGTCTTGAGGATTCATATATCCTCCCACTCTACTTTGCACATAATCCCAATTTACGTCACGCCAAACAACCGGTACACTGTTCATACCGATAATTTTCAAGAAGCTTTGGTCTTCATCTCCCCAAGGTTTCGGAATACAAAATGTAATATCCAAATCACTCTGAAGAGACATTCCTTTGGTTAATCCATAACTTGCTGTTCCTAAGCCACCCAAAATATGCGGAGGGAACTCCCATCCAAACATTAAAACTTTCATTTTGTGTTCCTCCTCTTAATAATTATATTTTGATAATAGCTTTAATATGCGTAAAATCTCAGCAACATTCATCGCAAACGATACCGCTCCTCGACCTTTAAAAGGTGGATTTCCATCGAATAACTCCGGTAGAGAGCCGATACAATGATGTGTCATCTCATCTTCAAAGCCAATAAGATGTCTTTCAATAAAAGAGAGTCCACTCATTTTATAGATACGAAGATAAGCTTCCATATAAAACCCTACTAACCACGGCCATGCAGTACCTTGATGATAAGCATAGTCACGTTCTATTTGAGGGCCTACATAATTAGGGTTGTAACCACCACTTTTGGGACTAAGAGTTCGTAGCCCTTTAGGAGTCAACAATTCTTTAGTTACAATATCGAGTACTTGTTTCTTCTGAGTTCTATCAAGCGGAGAGTAATCAAAGGCAACCGTAAATATCATATTAGGTCGTACGCTCCAATCCATCATATATCCATCAACGTAGTCGAGCAGATAGCCAAATTCATTTCTGAATACCTCAACAAACGAGACTCCCGTTTTATCGGCTTGCATATCCAGTAGATTTGCAATACCTTCATTATTATTCTCGCGCAACAAGTCGGCTATAAATCGCAATGCGTTATACCACAATGCATTTATCTCGACAATGTATCCTGTGCGTGGAGTAACCGGACGACCATTCACGGTAGAGTTCATCCATGTGATCGGTTTTTCGGTACCATTCGCAAAAAGCAATCCATTTTCGTGCAAGAACAGATTATCGTGTTTACGTTTTAAGATATAATTAATGATATCTTCGAGTAGTTTACCATACTTATTAAAACACATTTCGCGCGATACCTCTTTGGCATATTGCTGTATAGCCCAAACAGCCCACAACAACACATCCGGATCGTCTAATTCGTGAATTTTATAGGTAACCTCCTCGTCATTGATATACTGACGAATCGCTTTTTCGGCTGTAGCCATTGTCTCTTCAAATTCATCAATCTCGTCAATAGCCAGTGTCAATCCCGGAAGAGAAATAAACATATCTCTTGCACGACATTTAAACCAAGGATATCCCGCTAATATATAGTGGTCATTATCTTGTTTATTATGAAATTGATGTGCAGAGTTCTTTAAACAGTGAAAGAAGCTATCGCGTGGTGTACGGTCAGCAGCTTCCGATTCGAACATTTTCTTTAGTTTACGCGAAGACGCTTCGGATATACCGGCTGAGAAAACAATACTCTCACCCTTCTTAATATCCACTTCAAAATATCCAGGAACATACAAGTCCTCATTGAAGTCGTATCCACGCTCTTGCTCCTTGGTATATTCAAAACCATGATACCAGTTAGGTTCAAAATGAAACTCATTCATTTTGTTCAACTGCATAGAGAGTTCTGGATATCCAGGATACATACAGGTTTTAATACCATTCTCAATAGTCTGATATTCCTGACTAGCTTTGGGGTTCTCGTGAGTATATTCACGAACACTTCTGAAAGCTAAAAAAGGACGAAGACGTAACTTTGTAGCTGAATGTGCTTCTAATAAAGTGTAACGTATTAGAATACGATTTTCATAGTGAACAAAGATTTTTTCTTTCTGTAATATTACGCCCCCTACTCTATAGATAGTAGCTGGCACGCGTTCGCAATCAAATTCACGGATGTATTTATGTCCATTAGGACTAAAATGATTTCCTTGGTATTTGTGTAGTCCCAGATTAAATTCAGCACCATGCTGAATAACTGTTTCATCTAATGACGAAAGCAAAACATGGTTTTCATCATCGAGATTAGGTACAGGAATTACCAATAGGCCATGATATTTTCTTGTATTACAGTCCACGATAGTTGTACAATGATAAGCTCCAGATCGATTTGTTCTTAGAATTTCTCTAGGTAAAGTTTCTTCTAAGTTAGTCATCAGAGTCTTGTCAAAATGTAGATAACTCATAGGCATGCATTATGTTAAAAGGTTATTGTTAATATTTTCACATTTTCAAGAAAGAGTAATCTATGTAAAAGTAATTAATTTCCAACGAGTTAGAAATTCAAGTTCAACGGCAGATTTCATGGTGTAAATGCACTTCGAATTATTTACTTATAAAATATCAGATATTAAAGATTTCTTAATAATGTATGTTGTCCAAAAATACAAATTATAGGTATTAATTGAAATAAATTAAGCTTTTATTTTTAAAATTCGTTTAAATATTTGTAGCATTGCAAACAAATAAAACAATTTTAATCTTTATGAAACTCGAAACAAGGAAAATAGGATTGGCACTAATACCCGGTTTATTGTTTATTTTTATTATCTACATGGTTAAGATAGTAGAGATTGGGATGGAGATAGACTTAGGCCATCTGGGAGTTTACCCTTTGCAGGCCAAAGGAATATCGGGTATATTTTTGCATCCACTGATTCATAGCAACTTTAAACATCTTTTCGCCAATACTATTCCACTTTTATTCCTATTGTGGTGTTTATTTTATTTTTACAAAGATATATCATTACCCATACTTGGCACAATTTGGTTAGGATGTGGTATACTCACTTTCATCATCGGTAAACCAGCATGGCACATTGGTGCAAGTGGCATCATATACGGGCTAGCTTTCTTTTTATTTTTCAGCGGTTTGCTACGCAAATACATACCATTGATGGCTATATCATTATTAGTAACATTTCTTTACGGTGGCATTGTATGGCAAATGTTTCCACAGTTTACTGCTTCAAATGTTTCGTGGGAAGGACATCTAAGTGGAGCTGTTTCGGGAACATTTTGTGCATTGGCATATTTAAGATATGGTCCGCAGAAACCAATCATCGTTGACGAGGAGGAAGATGAGGAAAACTTCTACTATTTAGAAGAAGATACCGCTGTAATTGAAAAGGAAAGTTCTCAACAAGAGAGAGACACAACAGTCATCTAATTATACCCTATTTGTCAAGTAAAGTACACAATCTTGTATATTCTTTTTTTCAACAAATCTAACCCATATATGATATCTGATAACTGTTAACTATTATCGCGCTATCTATATACATTTAACACGATAATAGTTAACAGTTATCAAGTGCAATAAATACAAACAGTATTTTTTATACATTAGTTTATCAAACTAACCCTTTAAAATCAACACTGCAATTGCAATAACATAGAGTATGAATATATAAATATTTGTAAGCTATTTATCGTAAACTTGGCAACATGTGCGACTCATTTACCCTAATTCTATATCACTTAGATATCTATATTTCTTAATTGTTCACATTTGATTTATCCGATATTCTTGTATATTTGTGGTTTATAACATAATCATTAATATTATATTTAAAATGAAAAAGACAATTCTATTGGTCTCACTTTTCTTAAGTAGCCTTTCTATGGCAGCTCAAGAGAACAAAGAAGAAGGATTTACCTTCACTACAATCAAAGAAAACCCAATCACATCTGTTAAAAATCAAAATCGTTCGAGCACTTGCTGGTCGTTCTCAGGATTAGGTTTCCTTGAGTCTGAACTACTTCGCATGGGCAAAGGCGAATACGATTTATCAGAAATGTATGTGGTACACCACACCATGAACGATCGTGCTCGCAACTACGTTCGTTTGCATGGCGAAAGCTCATTTTCTCCTGGTGGTAGCTTCTACGATGTTATCTACTGTTTGAAGAACTACGGTTTAGTACCACAATCGGCTATGCCAGGCATTATGTATGGCGACAGCCTTCCTGTGCACAACGAACTTGATGGTGTTGCTGCAGGATATGTAAATGCGATTGCAAAAAGCAATTCAAAGAAATTAAGTCCGGTATGGCGCAAAGGTTTAAGTGCAATTTACGACACTTACTTGGGCGAACTTCCTGAAACATTCACATACGAAGGTAAAGAATATACTCCTCAAACTTTCGCTCAATCGCTTGGTTTGAATCCTGATGATTATGTTTCTTTGACATCATACACTCATCACCCATTCTACTCTCAGTTCTCTCTTGAAATTCAAGACAACTGGCGTAACGCTCTTTCTTATAACTTGCCATTAGATGAATTTATGGCTGTTATGGATAATGCTGTAAACAAAGGATATACATTTGCTTGGGGTAGTGATGTAAGCGAACAAGGCTTTACTCGCGATGGTATTGCTGTAATGCCTGATGCTGCTAAAGCTACTGAACTATCGGGTTCTGATATGGCTCGTTGGACTGGAATGACTCCTGCTGACAAACGTAAAGAGCTTACTTCTCGCCCAATGCCTGAAATGGAAATCACTCAAGAGATGCGCCAAGAGGCTTACGATAACTGGGAAACTACTGATGACCACGGTATGGTAATCTACGGTATCGCTAAAGATCAAAATGGCAAAGAGTACTATATGATGAAAAACTCTTGGGGTACAAACAGCAAATACAAAGGTTTGTGGTATGTATCGAAACCATTTGTGGCTTACAAAACAATGAATATCATTGTTAACAAGAATGCTATTCCTAAAGATATCGCTAAAAAGCTAGGTATCAAATAGTATAAAAAATGAGTATCCCTTCTGCCGATGTGCTTCACAGCATGATCATTGGCAGAAAAGGATACTCTCTCTCTCTAAACAAAACAAACTATATTTTTACGGTATCACCACAGTTGTTAGATACACCTTATTTCTTTTTAAGTAGTGTCCATCAGCCGCTTCACTATTATTGGCCAATACACTGTAATCGGTTTCTACTCCCCCCTTCTCCACTTTTATCTTTATGTAGGTTCGCATAGCTTGTGGACAAATAGCTACCGATTCTTGATAATTCTCATTAATGTAGAATATGTAATAATCATTCCCATCTATTCTTTGGATATAGTCATTATTTACATTCATCCACGCTGTATTCAATAAATTGTTAGTCGCATTTCCTTTATTGTTTGAAGCTTCAAACAACCCCATTTCATTTATTGTATTTATAAACTGAACTTGGTTTATTGTAAATGTCGCATTGCTTTTAGAGCGAACTCTAATTGCCACTTTAGGACAAACTCTTTTCAGTTGCAACGAACCCAATTGATAATACGCTTCACCACCAATGGTAACATCGGTTCCTTTAATGATCGAGAAATTACCTTCGGCAATCATAGCAATTGTTTCTCCTTTGACACCTGCTCTGTAACTGCCATTCTCATTCTTCATCACATTGGCAACCAACTCTTCTTTGAAGTATTGATAGGTTTTACTTACACTTGATTCTTCGATTGGCCATGCTTCGTAATAACTATTCTTATCAACAGGTTCGCTAGTTAAAAACTCGGTATGATAGTTGGCAATAGCCAATATCGTAAATTGAGCATACTTACCATTTCGTTGAGCGGCAGTAAATACACCTTCGGCTACAGGAATGTCTGTATCTGTACTTCCATCTTCTTTAATACCAAATTCGCCATCTGCTCCTACTTTAATGCGTTGTGCATAAAAACACTCTTTGTCTACTTGCGAGAAGTAATACAACTCCAACGACTCAACTTTCTTTTCCCATTCTGCAGCATCGGTCGCTGCACGTGTGGCATTGTTGATTGTAGGCAACACACTCAAACGTATAGCACAACCATTATTGGCAACCATTGGTTGGTATACAATTTCGATTAGCTCATTGCTACAACTATAAGTTGCAATCAATGCGATGATTAGTATTATATGTTTAAATAGTCTTTTCATGTTTTATTTTTTAATGCAGCGTAGGGCATTGTATTGAGTAAATGAGCAAGCATTCATAAAGCCAGATGTACTATTACTAAAAATTCTAAAAGCATAAGCTTTGCCCACTTCTTTCAACCAGTAATGGCCATAAGTATCATTATTATTATTTCCTGGCCATGTGCTAGAAGAACCTGTCCATTGTACATTAGCAAATTCAAAATGTGTAGAATTGGTATCCTCATAACCTTTAGAATACTCAATAACAAGTTCTCCTTTTAAATTACTAAAACCTCCTGTTGTACTTGTAACACCAAACCAAGGTCCCAAATCAGCACATGAAGGCAACGTCCAACCATCAGGACATATACCATCACTATTTCCTAAATTCGAAGCAGAACTTATTTCATACGCTCTTGGTCCAGAATACAAATAACCCCCTTCTTTAGGATAATTAGCTGCAGTACCTTGATAGATATAACCATTACTTGAATTTCCTTCTTTTTCAGCCAAGTTATTATATTCAAGATCCGAAACCATCACCCATCTATTATTGGTCATCAACTTCACTCGATAAACTTTATTATCTCTTGCATCACGCAAATATCTTACTCTATTGGGATTAGCTGAGTTAATTTTACTCGCTTCTGCGTTTAAATAATTGGTAGCATTTTGAAATGTAACGTATTCATCATTACTCGTTCCAAAGAAAGTACGTTTCACAAACAAATCTATATTATCAGATTTAGTTTGATTATCAATACCATCTTTCACAACACAGTACAACTCACCGCGAATATCGTTATGATCATATATAACATGCTCATAGTTTTCATTAATTACACCAGTTGTTCCAAACGAATTATATTGTTTTCTAGATACAGATTTATATTCTGTATCATAGATGCTTTTAAAAAACCATTCAACTGTAATGGGAGGAACACCTCCTTGAATGGTAGCTGCAACTATATTCGACAGATTACCTGCAGGAGATAATGAGTAAAGTTTGTCTCTGTTTAGACTCAAGGATAATGTAGATATAGCTCCAACTTCCCCATTATTTACTTCACCATCCCAATTATTTTCAACTCCTTCATTCCATCCAGAAACATTGATATTGAGTGTATAGTTGTGATCTAAGAATGTTACATCTATAGAATATAGATAGTTTTGCTTTAAAATGATGTTCTTATCTTCATTATCCACCATCGCAACAGATAATGTACGGTAACTTACCGAACCGTCATTGTGATTAAGTTCCACTACAAAATCCATATCGATTGATTGCGAACCATCTATTTTGGTAGGTTGTGTATAAAAGGTAGTTTGTCCATCCAAACTTCTTTCTCTAGCAACCTCACTATCTGAAACGCCCGAAGGCAATATACCATTACTGTTTTCATTAGGCACATAAAATGGTGCATATCTACGTTCACCTCTTACTTTAAAATCAAGTAACTTCATACCATCTTGAGCAACATTAGACATTTCACTCTTTAAGTTGATATCAATACGTGCCATGTTTCTTACTAATGAAACCGGTATAACGTGCGTTTTACTTCCACCTTGATTGGTATTATAAATAGCCAACCCTGTATAAATAAGTTTTGCATTGGAGTTATCGGCAAATCTATTAATGGCCTCTAAATCGTCGTAAAGCTCTTGAAACTCTTGAAAAGTCAATGACTCATATTTATTGTTCGTATTGAGATAATCTACGTAAGTACCTTTTGCATCTGCTTTATCGCGTGTAGGCACATTAGCCACAATAGCGACTGTTATCTCTTTTTGTGCTATAGACAACAGATTCTTATCATCTTGAATCGTAGTCAATGTTTTTACTTCACCATCTTCTTCGAATACAACCGACGAAAAATCATTACTGCTTTTTATAGTATATACAGGTAAAGCATCTGCAGTGGGTGTACTACCACTATTCTCGTATATAAATATATAGTAGTTACTCATGGTACGCTCTGAAGGTGTTCCTATATTGGTAGAGCGTGTTTTAACATCGCTACTATTAACTCCAACAGACAGTGCTACCTGCACTTGCAACAACGACTGATTGATCTCTATTGAATTAGATACAACCTCATTGCCACAACTTACTGCAACCAATAATGTAATTATTAAAATTATATGTCGTATTAATGAATTCATCTATTTAATTATCTTGTATACATCTCACAGAGTGATAATTGCTATTATTCGTTTGTATTCTCCATTGCAATTTTGTATCTGACTTAATTACTTCAAATAAATAATGCGTTTTTAAAATTCTAGATGTTACGATATAAGAACTATATCCACCCATATTTATACTTGATCCACTTGTGGCATATCCATTTATCTGTGCTTCAAAATGACTATTATTATACTCATTAGTTCCTCGATAATTATCATTTGCAATTGCAGGTAAATCTTTATATTTAGCAGACCCACCACTTCCTTGATTAATATCACTACTCCCAAGTATTTCTTGTAATTCGTCATTTGTTGGTAATCTCCAACCGGTTGGGCATGGACTTGTATTACCTATTTTATAAAAATAGCTCTTACCTTCAATATGGTCATTCGAGTTATTTGCCACATAAGTTGACTTAGCCTCTCTATAATCTTGTACCATCCACCATTTACCGTCTTTCATTAGTTTAACACGATAAACATTACTCGATAGAGGATCTCTTAAATAACGTACGCGACTTCTATTAGCAGGATCTTGGTTAATATAGGCAGCTTCACCAGTTAGATAATCTTTCGAATTCTGGAATGTTACCAATGATGCATTTACAAACGGTCTTTTCATAACCATCCATTCAGCAGAAGTTTCTGCTACTCGTCCTTCGCTATCAACCGCTCTACACTTCAAGAGTATACTTTGATCTTTAAAGCGAGCTACTTTATGGTCATAGTAATTATTAGTAGTAGCATCAGCAGGCGAGTTATCTATGTACCATGTATACGTAATTCCACTTGTTAATGTAATACCAGGAGCATTATCATAATATGCCTTCACCGAAAACTGAGTTCTTTCGCGTTCTGCATCTGAACCCAATGGATCGATAATACCTTGCTCCCACTCAATCATCAGGTTCTTGGGTTGCTCTGGTATTGCAGGTACTTTAATAGAGCCTTCGCGTATGCAGCGTAAGTTCCATGTATCATGTGGACTCGCCCAATTGCCATAACCTTGATTATTTAAAATTATTCTTTTAGAATAGTCCATTGTATCATAAGATGCAGTCCAAATATTACTTGATAAATTAACTTTATCTAAAAATTCAGATTGAGAAGGTAGTCTCCATCCAATAGGGCATGGATCATAATTACTTTTACTTCCATCTTCTGGTTGCCACAAGTTTTTATATTGTTGTTCTGCTCCGAAATAACCATAGCCACTTGCCCTATTACGGGGATTCTCTATCGATAATTCCAATCCTTGACTTCCAATCATATCTAGATTATTATTATCATTATTAGGAAATATTGTTACTCCCCAATCAGCAAAAGGATCCTTTCGCCCCCATTGATAAAATAAACCACTAGTTGCATTATTCCAATTTCCATTGCTGTGTACTACATACCCTAATGTATTCTTCATATACATATAAAGATTTCCACCAGCACCTTCATTGACTTCATCTAGATGCCAACTTATGTTATCATTATTTCCTGTTGTAGATGTTTCACCTCTTACAAATTGAAAATCAGCAACAGCCTCATCTGGATCATAATTGGTTACCCATATATGCCAACTCCATGCAATCTTATCAGTTCTTTTATTGCGAACAGCCATCATAGCATTACCAAGTTCATTACCTGTAGTAACAGACAACAATGCACTACTTCCAGTTCCAATTATTTCTAGTTCTGCGATTTGAGATTTAATATTTAATTCACCCCCTTGCAAACTTCCTCCATTATTATACCCACTATCCCATACAAATACAGCTTCTAAATCATCCATTACACCAATGCGCTCTATGCCATCGTTGTTGGCTTTGAGTACAGGTATATTGATAGTTGTATTTGGTTTCACGATGTAACAGTTAGACATAGGCATGGCTGTTGTTGGGCGTGAGTTGATATCGATAGAACGAACATTCCATGGAGTGATGCTGCATTGTATTTCCAATTTACTCATATCAACATTGTTGATATTGACATTGATATTGTATTGTGTATTGCGAACTAGATTGTAAGCTCCATTGTCATTGAAGTAGATTTTAGCAGTACGTTCTTCGGTTTCTGCTCCATTGCCTGATTCGATTGAGACTACCATTTCTAGATAAGTAGACTCATCTTTTTGATCGGCTACATAGCGTTCATAGCTATATAGGGTATTTTTAGTATGAAACTCTTCAGAAGCAGCTTTGTCGTTGATTACAACTGCGGGTGTTTTAGAATAATTTGGTAGAGTTTCAAAGTTTGCGTTGCTATATTGATAAGAGTCGGTCATTACTTTAAACTGACCACCTCCTTGCATGATTGTCATTTTTTTGAGAGTCATTGTATAAGGCAATGCCTTATCTGACTTGGTAACCGTTACAGATAGCTTAGCGCATGCACGGTCTAAGTATAGATTAACCACCCTATTAGGGTCGCTCATCGTTTTGTTGGGTAATAAAAACTGTGATGTTTCGCCACTCATAAAGAGTGCCACCGGTTTGTTTTCATTGATTGTTGGAGCCTGATTTGTGGCTGTAGTTGCTTCTTTGAGCGCGTTGTAAGTAAGTGTAGCTTCATTGTCGAGGTCGATTGTCCAATTGGTAAACCCGTTATTGGCTTCGTTGGCAATGGCTACAATGTTTTTTTGTCCCGAAAGAGCCAAAAATGATCTCTTGCCTTGACATATTTCGTTTATTTCTGTTTGGTCGTCGGTGTAGTAGTTTAACTCACATTTTCCGTTTGCTTGGTTAAACACCAACAATCTTAATGTATAAATGGCGGTCTCTTTATCATCTTTTACGTTCACCTCTTGTTCGCCATTTCTTGTAAAACCGAATATAACAGGCACCTCTACTTCATCCATCTGTAGAGACGACTCTTCGATATCGCTACAAGCAGTGCAAACTGCCATCGATAAGCAAGCGAAGAATAATATGTTATACAATTGTTTTACCATTTCTTTTGTTGCAATGAATTGCCTTGTCGTTTCTTTAAAAAAATGAGTAGTAAGTTTTGCAGCATTGAGCTGCAAAACTTATCTACTACATTCAACTAATTTACATTCCCTTAATATATATAGTTTGAAAAATTACATACCGATTTCAGTATTCATATCTTTAGAAGTCCATTGGTTGATAGTGATTTCAACTTGCATGTAAGTTGGGAAGTC
>CAMTPH010000057.1 GCA_947074345.1 uncultured Bacteroides sp.
TAGTATATTTGTAATTACATATCAATTTATCGCACAACTAATACTCAGTTATTATGGACCAACCCAAATTAGAGAGGTTATTGAGATTGATGCAGATGCTAATCGGCAATGTGAATTATACCATTGAGGAGATGGCAGACTCACTAAACACTTCTTATCGCTCTATCTATAGATACTTGGAAACCTTTAAGGATGCCGGCTTTGTGGTATACAAAGAGGGTAATGTTTATAGATTGGGCACAGAGAGCAAGTACTTTAAGGATATATCTCAGCTTATCCACTTCACCGAAGAAGAGGCTTTTATCATTGCCAAACTGATAGATGGGCTACACGATAACAATCTTTTGAAACAGAATCTACGCAAGAAACTGGCTTCGATCTATAATGTGACTTCACTTGCCGATTGTGTGGTGACTGGGAAGAATGCAACCAACATCAACCGGATTATTGAGAGTATTGAGAATAAGAAACAGGTTGTATTTCATGATTATGCTTCGGCCAATAAGTCGGTTGTGAATGATAGATTGGTTGAGCCTTTTGCTTTTGCTACCAATTATGTTCAGGTGTGGTGCTATGATGTGAATGATCATTGCAACAAACTGTTTAAGACTGCACGAATTGAGAATGTTGAGGTTACGGATACGGATTGGCAATATGAGGATAAACATCAAATGGGATTTATTGATATATTCAGGATGAGCAGCCAACAGAAAACGAGAGTGAAACTGAAACTGGGTATCTTATCATATAATCTGCTGATTGAGGAGTTTCCACTTGCCGAAAAGGATGTTACACCATGTGGCGATAAGCAATGGTTTCTTGAAACGGAGGTTTCTAATTTTATAGGTGTTACACGCTTCATACTGGGATTGGCTGATGATATATCAATCATTGAACCGCTGGAACTGAAAACTCATGTAGAGAACTTCATAAAGAAAAATATTTTGTAAGATTTATATGCTTTGACAAGAGTTGTCAAAAGCGCACCATACTTTTGCGGAAGAAAAAAACGTAAGATATGGTATTTGGAGATAAATAAAGGTGCTTGATTGCAACAATTAATTTTGTTGCTGTCGGGCACTTTTGTTATTCTGGCTATTAGGTATTGGATAATTTTTAATTTAAATCTTTATGAAAAAAACTTTCTCTATTATTGCTTTATTGTCGGTATATATATTGACAAGTTGCTCGAATGATGATAGCAATGCTATCGTGGTGAATACTAAAACGCCTGTTGTACTGAATTATGAGAAGACGTTACAAATTGATGCTACTTCTGAATCACCAATGACGTATGAGTCTGAAAATCGATTTCATGCTGATGTGGATAGTAAGGGAGTTATTACTGGTGGTCATGTGGGTGAAACGAATATTATAATTAGCAATGGGAAAAAGTCTCAAAAGATTCCGATTACTATTGAACCGTTACATGATCTTTATAAAACTCCTTGCCCCGGATGGGGAAAGAGTAAAAATGAGATTATTGCGGTGTATGGATATCCGGATAATGAAACTGAAACAGTCATTGGATATACCAACTATTCGAATGCTGCACCTCTTGTTATGTATCTTTTTGATGATAACGATTTATTAATGGCTAGTTCGGTTATTGTAAAGATGGGCTATACGTCTTCTCTAGTTGATTTCTTGCTAGAAAGATATATTCCGATTGCTGTTGACTCGAAAGAGTATACGGCGGTATTTATGAATGAGATAAACGAAAGTAAAATCACTACTGTTATCTACTTATCTGTATATAACATGAGCTATATGATGGTACTGTATATGGATGTAAGAGGAGTTCTTAATAATACAAGAGCAGTAGATGACACAATACTCAATGAGTTCAGGGGTGCAATTGAGTCTTTTATGAACTTCTAAAACTGATAAGAGAGAGATAAGTATTTTAATAATAACAAATAGAAATTGATACAACATGAAATTACTTTATAAGACATGCAATGAATGCATTATTTGCAATGAGGTGAATATTTTCTCGAACTTAAGCGAAAGCGAAATGAATGAGATATTGAAACGCGAAGGTATAAACTTTACAAACAAGGTTTACGAACAAGAGAGTTTGGAGTTTATGCTTAAACTTGCTGATGCTATAGGTTTACCCAATCTAGGAAGTTGGGGGAAATATGTAGAACTACTTTCTAATGGCGAAATGGTAGGATACAAAATAGAAGACCAGAAGTTCCCTTTCGAACAACTTAAGGATTTAGTTAAAGATGAAAAGGAGTGGAAGAGAGAATTTGCAAAGGAGATAAACTTCTTCTGGATGTCTTATCATACCGGATTCTAAAAAACAATAAGCTGATAAAATACCTACTATTAGGTATTGATTATTTTAGTATATTCGCAGCGAATAACTCTTGAGGGAGTAGTTTACATCGAATGATGTGATAAGTCAACATTCTGACTCTTAGGCGAGTCTGGCTTATCTTAATTAACGAGACTCAAGTATGGTGGATAGCCATACTTGAGTCTTTTTTGTTGCAATAAACTCAAATACATATACTAATTAATTAAAAAAATGATTTACGCATTTTATCTGATTCTGGCTATTTTAATTGTTTTTCTATCGAACAAAGCTTCTGAGTATGTCGATCTAATTGATAAGAAGTCGACTCTCTCGGGTGCATTTATTGGTGGGGTTATCTTATCGGCGGTGACTTCCCTACCCGAACTATTTACAAGCATTACTTCTACCATCATGCTCGATAAACCGGGACTGTGTATCGGTAATATATTGGGTAGCGATTTGTTTAATCTGATGATTCTTGCCGTCTTGATTTTGCTCTCTTACAAATCGCTGATGAAAGCAAATATCTCTAAAAGCCATATTAAAGTTACCTTTATGGTGTGCTTGATATACATGGCTATCTTGTTTCAGATGATGGATATATTCCATTTTGAGATCTTGACTGTGAGCATCACTACGTTATTAATCTTTGTATTCTATACACTTGGCATAAGATACATGTCGTCTGAGAATGGTGAGATAAGTGCGCAACCGGAAGATGTTGTAGAGGATAATAAAGCAAGTAAACTTTCTTTGAGACAGGTAGTGATACGTTTTATTATTGTGAGTATTGGTATCATCGCTTTGAGTATTTCAATAACGTATGTTACTGACATGATTGCTACGAAGCACAATTTGGGTTATGGATTGGCTGGTGCTTTGTTTCTAGGTATTGCTACTTCGTTACCGGAGGTTGCATCGACTATTGCGCTTTTCAGACTTAAGAATTATAACATTGCGATAAGCAATATCATTGGTAGCAACATCTTTAATCTACTAATATTAGGTATTGCTGATGTGCTTTATTTGGGTAAGGGGGTATATGATTTCTCTGATTCGAAAACTATCAATCTACTTGTACTTGGTGCTATTGCAACTCCAATGATTATGATGATTTTGAGAAAAAGAAACAAGTTTACGGTAATCTGCCCTATCGCAGTGATCCTATGCTACATCTTGTTTTTGACGTATTAATAGAAACTGATAAACAAATAAAGGCCGTGCCAACCATCAGAACTCTTAGTTTACTGATGTTGGCACGGCTTATTTTTGTTTAAGCAATCAACGAATGATGGTTGCTTTTGTATTATATGCTAGAGAATGCTCCATATCCACCATCAACAGGTAGAGATATACCGGTGATGAAACTGGCAGCATCGCTACATAAGAATTGTACTGCTCCATTCAATTCACTGATATCGCCAAAACGACGCATGGGTGTACGTGCTATAATCTTTTGACTGCGATCGGTAAGACTTCCATCGGGATTGATAAGCATCGCTCTGTTTTGATTGCCTAAGAAGAAACCGGGCACAATAGCATTTACTCGTATCTTATCGCCGAACTTTAAAGTCATCTCTGTGGCTAACCATTTGGTGAATATCTCTATCCCACCCTTAGCGATGGAGTAACCCGGTACACGTGTTAGTGCTTGGCTCGCTGCTACTGATGATACATTGATGATATTGCCTTTGCCTTGTTTTGACATGACTTCGCCAAATATCATACAGGGATAAACTGTTCCGTTGAGATTGAGATCTACTACCTTGTTGTAATCTTCTACTTTTAAATCGAAGAAGTTTTGCTCGGGTGTTAATGTTCCGCCAGGGATGTTTCCGCCTGCTGCATTGACCAAGATATCTATATTGCCCCAAAGAGCTAATACTTCTTCGCGTACTCGTTTTAGTTCTTCGACATCGAGCACATTGCATGGACTGCCTTGCACCGTTCCAAAGGGAGATAATTCATCGAGCGCTTTTTGTACTCTGTCTTGATGTGCACCTATTATATATACTTTGGCTCCTGCTTTAAGAAATCCACGTGCTATATTGCTACCTAATACGCCTGAACCACCGGTTACTATGGCTGTCTTACCTTCTATACTAAATATTTCGTTCATAATATATTATTTAAAGATTACTTTTTTCGTCATCAATCACGGCCATCATTCCTTCTACTTGGCACAATCCCATCATTCTGCCATGGAATGAATAGCCTGCATTGTATCCTTTATCTTCATCGCCAAGCATCATTCGACCATGATCTACGCGCATAGGTAGCGAAGGATTGGCATACTCGAAAGCTCGTATCACCTCTATCAATCGTTTGTTTAGATGCGACACTTCCATAAAGTTACCATCGGGCGTTGCTCCTGTATATCGTAAGTGAACAAAGTGGGTGCGATTGGCAAACCGTTTGGCCATTTGTGGTACATCGTTTTGCAAACCTGCACTTAATGAACCTGCACAAAAGGTTAATCCATTGAGTGGATTATCGACTGCTTTTAGCATCCATTCAATATCTTCGGCACTGGTAATAATGCGTGGCAATCCTAATAATTGGAATGGTGGATCGTCTGGATGAACGCACATCTTGATTTGATGAACTTCGCATATAGGCATGATAGCTGATAGGAAGTAAACGAGATTTTGCCGTAGCATATCTTTATCGATACCATCGTACAACTGCAATAGTTTCTTGAATAGCTCTACTGGTTGTTTATCTTTTTCGGTGATATTGCCATTGACAAATCCTTGCGTTTTGACAATGATAGCATCTATAAGTTCTAGTTTTTCTGCTTCGGTTATAGTCATTGCCAATTGCTGTACTTGCTCCATGATCTCGGGAGTATAGTCTTGGTAAGCTCCTTTTCGCTCTAGAATAACACAGTCGAAATAGGCGAACTTGACTTTATCGAAGTAGAGCGTGGATGTTCCGTCGCTTAATGGATGATATAAATCGGTACGCACCCAGTCGATAACGGGCATGAAGTTATAACAAATGGTTTTAACTCCGGCCTTTCCTAAATTATCTAAGCTGATGATGTAGTTTTCTATAAGTTGATCGCGTTCTGGACCGCCATACTTGATGGCTTCGCTTACCGGCAAACTTTCTACAACCGACCAACGCAAACCATAGGATTCAATGTATGTTTTGAGCTCCATGATTTTGTCTAACGGCCATATTTCACCGTTAGGGATATCGTGCAATGCGGTAACAATGCCCTCAACTCCGATTTGACGAAGCATATCGAGGGTGATTTTATCTTTTGGTCCAAACCATCTCCAAGTCTTTTCCATGATATATTCTTTTAATTATTTAAATCCATGAGGGGCATTCTCATGATTATCTATATTTAGTTTAAATTGTTTCATTTCACCTAAGCAATAAACAGGCCGCTCTAGTTCGCTAGGAATAGGCATATCGGCATATTGTTGGAAATAGAGTAAACAAGCATCGCGCCACCAAACGGCATCGAGCGCTTGCTGTTTTAATCTACTTTGAATATCTTGAAAGGTTTCTGCATCGATAAATGGTTCGATACTAGCCCACAATTGTTGATATGTACGCACTTGCTGAACTCCTTCACTATACTTGTAACAGAGTTCTTCCCAAAGTGTTTTACCGTTTTTCATGGTATGGCTCCAAGGTACATGATGAAACCAAAGGATATACTCTTCGGGACAGGTATTGATATCATCATATAATAGTTTTAAACTATCGGGATATTGCAACGTGGCTTGACTACCTGTGGTGCTACGATTGAATCCTAAGCCTTCTTTATCGGCTTTGTGATAATAAGATGGTAACCAATCGGGACGTGCTCCGGGAACATCACACCATGGTTCGGGCCCGTAATGATGTCCAAAGGCAAATAGATGATGTAATCCTAAAGGCATCATATAGTTGACTACTGCTTCGCGACTATCGAGCATTATTGCTTTGACAGGCTGAACAAAAGCCTCATCGGTAGTGAAGGTTTGTTTTAACCATTCATCGGCTATTTGCTCTGAATTCAACTTTGGGTTCCAAGCTAATCGGCCAAATGCATACCAATTGGCTTGTCCAAATGGATGACCTGTCCAGTTTGTATCTGTTCCAATATTGGCTACTCCCGCCAAAGCTACTTGTGAGGCTGGATTAACCAATCCATAAAACTCTTGCCACATAGGGGCTAAATAGGCTAAATGGTTGGCATGACCAAGATACTCTTGTGTGATTTGAAACTCGGGCATAGTCTGTGTATGCTTCATAGCACCAAACAATGGTGTATATGGCTCGCGTGGTTGAAAATCAACAGGACCATTCTTTATCTGCAGGATTACATTATCGCGAAATTCACCATCTAAAGGTTGAAACTCTAAATAGGCTTGTTTGGCACGATCGGCATCTTCGGGATTGTAGACAAAGGTTCTCCACATAACAATCCCATTGTATGGTTTTAATGCATCGGCCAACATATTTGCTCCTTGTGCATGTGTACGCTGATAATCGCAAGGACCGGGTTGTCCTTCTGAATTGGCTTTTACTAAGAAACCTCCAAAGTCGGGAATAATCTTATAAACTTCTTTTGCTTTGTCTTTCCACCAACGGGCAACATCCTTATCTAATGGATCGGCAGTAGATAATCCACCAATGACCATAGGTGAAGCAAAGTTGACTGATAGATATACTTGAACACCATAATTACGGAATATATCAGCCAACACTTTTACTTTCTGCAGATATTCGGTTGTTAGAATCTCTGGAGAGGCATTGACATTATTGAGTACTGTTCCGTTTATTCCGACAGAGGCATTGGCTCTTGCATATTCTTGATATCTATGTGATACACTATCAGGTAATTCGTCCCACTCCCATAAGGATGCTCCGGCATATCCACGTTCAACAGTTCTATCTAAATTATCCCAATGGTTTAACATTCGTCTTTCGTAAAAGGGATTTTCAATTACTTGATTTTGGATAGTACTACCCATAGCTTGATTCCTCAATAGATAATAGGCTCCATAAAGCAAACCTATATCGGAAGGTGAGATAATAGTGAGTTGGGGTTGAGTAATGATCTTAAATCCCTCTTTGTTGAGTTGCTTGTTTTTCTGTTTAATTAATTTGATAGGTGCACCTGTCCAATAATCTTTTAATTCTTGAACGGCTATAGCGAGTGTAGGTGTCATTCGCTCTTTGGTTGTGATAGAGCTTGTTGTACTGATGGGCTGCTTTAACCAAAGAAGACTTCCATTATCGGCTCGAAGACCGATAACAGAAGTCAAACTAAAAACACATACTATAAAGAATTTTAATCTCATTCGTCTTGTCCGTTAATCGTTAGAATCTTACCATTTTCATCGTATTGTAGTTCGCATACTTTGAGGCTACGCAACCATGTTTTACCTTTTGATGGCACACAGTCATGATGAAACAAGTACCACTTATCTTTGTATTCTACAATTGAATGATGGGTAGTCCATCCTAACACAGGAGTTAGTATTACACCTTGGTAAGTGAATGGCCCATAAGGATTATCACCTGTAGCATAACATAGTTTATGGGTATCACCTGTTGAATAGGAAAAATAATAGGTATCGTTATATTTATGCATCCATGATGCTTCGAAGAAACGACGTTCGTTATCGCCCGACTTAAGCGGTTCTCCATTTTCGTCTAACACTACAACCGGACGAGGTTCTTCGGCAAACTGCAACATATCATTGCTTAAGCGAACCACACGCGCAGGTATTGATGGCTCATCATCTGCTGGAAATGCTGCACATTCTAATGCTTTATTATCGCGATAGCGTTGTAACTGTCCACCCCACAATCCACCGAAGTACATATAATAATCGTTACCTTCTTTAAAAACAGCAGTGTCAATACTATAACTGCCGCGTATTGGATCGGGTTGTGGAGTGAAAGGACCTTCTGGTTTATCGCTAACAGCAACACCTATTCTAAAGATATCATTCTTATCTTTTAATGGAAAGTACATGTAATACTTACCTTCTTTGCAAGCTACATCACAATCCCATAATTGACGACCAGCCCATGGGATATCTTTGACTTCGAGCACTACGCCATGATCTACTATCTCACCATTCATTATATCATCTGTAGAGTAGACATGATAATCTTTCATATTAAAATGGTCACCATTGTCATTTTCGGCTACTCCACTCTCCCAGTCGTGTGAAGGATAAATATAAATACGATCGTTAAATACATGAACTGAAGGATCGGCCATATAATCATTGGGTACTAAATATCTTTTTTCCGTTTTCATATGTATTGTATTAAATGTTTGTTGAAGATTGTATCATATCTAAGATAAATGGTTTGGGTTGATAATTACGATCGAATAACAGCGGATAGTCTGTTCTGCCTTTAATGGGCCAATCATTCAACCATGAATCGCCATCAGTCAAACCCCACATTGTTACTCTTGATATTATATCACTATGACGTATAAATAGTTCAAAGTAAGATTTCATCCATGCATTCCACTCTTGGGATACCTGATTTGGCAATGAATCAACAAAAGGATTAACTGCATCTCTACCGTCTTCGCGTGCTGATATATCGGCACCTTGTGCATTACGTGGTAATAGGGCCATATCGAATTCGGTAAACATGACTTTTGCTCCGGTCTCACCAAACTTTACAATGCTCTCTTCTACCTCTTCGATTGTTGGTCCGCCCATCACATAATGTCCTTGCATACCAATGGCATCTATTCGAATACCTCTTTCTTTTAAACTGCTGATTAACTTGATAGCTCTATCTCGACGCGATGGAACAAACATGGAGTAATCGTTGTAATAGAGTTCGGCGTTAGGATCGGCTTCGTGTGTATATTGAAAAGCAAGCGGTATATATTCTTCGCCCAATATTTCATAGAACTTACTTTTACGGTACGAACCATCATTCTCTATTGCTTCATTTACTACATCCCACCCTTGAATTCGTCCTTTGTAACGCCCTACTATCGTATAGATATGATCTTTCATACGTTGTTTCAATACTTCAGGAGAAACATTGTTTCCGTTTTCATCTACGCAAAACCAAGGCGATAGCTGAGAATGCCAGATAAGACAATGTCCAACAATAAACATGTTGTTGTTTTCACCAAACTGAACAAACTCATCTGCAGGACCGAAATTGTAAACATCTTCTTCGGGATGGATGACTTCACTCTTCATACAATTCTCGGCTACAATAGAGTTAAAGTGCTGATTGATAACCTTGACTGCAGAAGTATCTGAACCCAATACTTGATTGGTAGTGAGCGCCACTCCCATTAAAAACTTATTGGAAGTAACATCTAGTAATGAAGGTTGCGCTAGTTCGTTATTTGTATTCACGTTTTTGCAAGAACAACAAAAACATAATAGAAATAGATATGCTATATTGATTGTGTTTTTCATATTTAATATACTATTAGATTAATAATTATCACCTTTACGGCGTTCGGTTAATTCGGCTTGCATCTTTTCATTCATCTCTTTGGTAATTGGATAATAATACAAAGCAATTACTCCAATAAAGAAACAAATAGCAGGGATTACACTCGATGATAACATGATTCCTGTTATTGCAGAATCTGGTTGTTGTACACCTGCACCCGAAATATATCCAAAACCTGAAAGCAAGAATCCTAAGATTGCTCCACCTATACCCAAACCTGCTTTTAAAGCAAATACAATGCCGGCAAATACAAAACCTGTTGCACGACGATAGTTAACATATTCTGAATAATCGGCCACATCGGCTATCATTGCCCAAAGCAAAGGAACTGTAGGCGCATAAGCTAAGCTCTTCAAGAAATTGAGAATAAACATCGTTTCGATATCTGTCTCGTTAGGGAAATAAAACAAAGCTGTAAAAATTGCTGTCAATGTAAGACAGATAATAAATACTCTTTTCTTTCCGAAACGGTTGGCCAAATATCTAGATAATAGTATTACTCCAAAGAATTGAACCAAAGCACCCAACATGTTGAATAAACCAAACCCTACTTCGTATGCTCTGTCTGGACTGCTAACTATCAAGCCAAAGGCATTTAGAATAGAGTATCCTATTCCATCTCTTGCTTCGGTCGCTACCAATCCCATCTTTCCTAAGAATACATAGAGAGCTCCTAAGTCTACATAATTCTCAAAATAGAAGTTCATAGCGCTTCCCCACATGGCTAATGTTGTAAATATAAACAAAGTAAGAATAAACATCGCTCTCCAAGGAATACTTTTAAATATATCTTTGATGTCTTGTTTTGTGTTGCTCTGTTGATTGACAGGAGGCGTAATGCGCTCGCGGCTCGAAAAGAAGGTGATCACCAAGAATACAAAACCAATAACTGCAAATATTGAAATTGTACATAACCATCCATGATTCTTATCTCCACTTGCTCCTGCAAACTTACTAACCAATGGTAGTGTAAGACCTTGCACTATAAATTGAGCTATGGTTGCTGCCACAAAACGAATAGAGGTAATACTTGTTCTTTCTTTTATATCACTTGTCATTACCCCACCCAATGATGCATAAGGAGTATTATTGAAAGAGTATAGCGTCATCAACAAAGTGTAAGATATAGTTGCATAAAGTGCAACCATCCCTTTCTCTTCAATACCCGGATTATAAAAGGCCAATACATAAAATACCATAAATGGCAAAGCTGTCCACAATACCCAAGGACGATACTTTCCCCATCGTGTTTTTGTGCGATCGGATAAAAGACCAACGGTTGGATCAATAAATGCATCAACAATACGGGCTACTAACATGACCGTACCTGCAATTGCTCCTTCTAACCCAAATACATCAGTATAAAACTTAGTTTGATAAATCATCATCATCTGAAACACAAAGTTTGCAGAGCAGTCTCCTAAACTGTAGCCTATCTTTTCGGCTAATGATACTTTTTGATTGAGCGTGTTCATATTTATATTTTTAGTAATTATCTATTTGCCTTATTAGTCTGAAGCATGTCACTCCATACATTATCTGCTACACGTTGACCAAGTGTTTTTTTATCTAAAGGATGAATATCATTCCATTCACCTAAATCGCTATTTTTAATGAGAGTCGTATTATAGTTTTGTTTTGCAACTTGTGCTTGCACTTCACGAAACTCAGCCCATGCCTTTCTTCCAGGATCATCATGATGTAAGAAGTCGGCTAATTCAATAATATAGAACGGCAAATAATTGTCGCTAAATGTATTTCTCCAATCTGTAATCATTGCAGTAAGCAGGTTGCAATACTCATTTCTATTAGACACATTCGACTCTCCTTGATACCAAACCACCCCCTTAAATGAGCAATTCTTTAATGGAGCAATCATGGCATTGTACAAGCCTACGGGTTTGTAATTGAAAAAGGTGGTTGAAGGCGATTGTGGCATTTCACATCCTAATTGATATTTCCAATTGGCTTCTAAAGAAATCTCATCATTATCACATATCAGCTTATAAGGTTTATCTTTTACAAAATGTGGGTTACCATTGTTGCTAATTAAGCGAACAGTTACCGTATTTGCTCCCGCTTTAAGAATACCAGCAGGCACTTTATAGATACGTGGTGGATATTGATAAGAGGTAGTTCCTACAAACTTACCATTTATATAAACTGAATCGGCATCAACTATACATCCTAATCGTAATGTTGCCTCTTTCTGATCCCATGATTGAGGTACTTCAATCGTTTTGCGGAACCAATGTGATCCATTGATTGGGTTTAAGCCATTACTTCCCCAACTGTCAGAATAAAGATCAACCTCATACCAGTCACTATCATCAAATGAATTATCATACCACAACGGTTGAGTATGCAATCCTTTATCTCCTTTATATAGGGAGTTGTTCCAATGATAATAGTTCTCCCCTTCTATTTTTTTTATATTTTGCACATATTCATTATCTTCATAGCGCCACTTATCATGTAGATACTTAGGAAAAGCACTTATAGCCTCTTCGCTCATCCATGATTCAACAGGTGTTCCACCCCAACTAGCATTAATAATGCCTATTGGTACATTCGTTTTAGCATGCAACGTTTTGGCAAAGAAATATGCTAAAGCCGAGTAACTCATTACTTCATCTTGATTAACAGCCAACCATTTGCAACTGTCAATATCAGATTGAGCTAAGTTGAAATCATATTTATTGGGCACTTTGATATGGCGAATATTATTGTTTTGATAGCTATCTATCTCGTCCTGAAACATATCAGTGACACGTCTAACAGGAAGCTCCATATTAGATTGACCTGAACAAAGAAATACATCACCCACAAGTATATCATTCAGTATAATATCATTTAGTTGAAGTGAATAAGGTCCACCTGCTCCAAGTGGAGAAAGAGTTATCTGCCAATCACCACCACTATTAGCAGTAGTTTGATAAGTCTTGTTTAGAAAGTTGGCTACTACAACTTCACCTGGTTCAGCAGTTCCCCATATCTTAATAGGTTTTTCACGCTGCAAAACCATCCCATCTGATAGAATTGTTGGAAGCTTTACTTTTGCAGTAGTTATCATACTACATATTATTAGTAGTAAGAATATACAAAGCTTAATTGAATTATTATTTATGTTTTTCATATTTGCCCTTATTTATATTCATATAGTTTGACATGTAGAGTTTTATAATCTCCGACTGAGATTCTTGCATGCCTTCCTTGATGAGTCTGATCACCATTCAATCTTCTAATATAAGAGAATGATCCATCTTGATTAACGTTTACTTCATCAACACTACCTAAACCAATGCGACTTTTACCATTCCATAGATTAGATTTATTTTCATGATTCATTAGATTTCCTTCATTCACAAAACCATCTTCTCCTAAATCTTTATTGACACTAATTAAATCTATTGCTTCATTTTCGAATTCAACAACTATCCCATTGCCGGATATAATATATTCCATCGGTGATAGTTGTATGATAACCCCTCCCCCTTCGGGCCATATATTTCCATCTGTAGCACGAGCATCCCAAGGTAAAGTAAAGTTATGACGACATATAAGCCTAATACCATTATTATTGAGAATACGTTCTTTGTTTTCTTGATCGAACAGTAATCCATTCATATTTCCTTTGCCTTGATATTTTGTAATGAGAGGCATAATTTCATTCAATTTATTATAACCACGAACAAATGATGAGGATGAAGAGTCTGAGCAATCTTCAATAGAAAATGGACTAAATCCAATAGCATCATGTTCGCCCAAAATATAAAAGGCACGCACACCATTATTCTCTGTAGCCTTGCTTTCAGGAATAAAAAGTGGATTATTGGGCAATTTATACTGTGCTGTCCAGTCTACAAACCCATTATCATAAAGATCGGGAGCTAAAAAATCTATGTTTGGTGCTCCGCAATGCCATATATCTATTAGATGAGCCAAAGGACCAGCTGATGGATATTCACCTGGTTTACGGTTACGACTATTCATTGCAGCATTTACATATAGCGGCACATCATAAAGTTTACGTGCGGTCAACGCTAATCGTTCAACATAGTTAGCATAATACCAAGCCATGAATATTTCATCTGTATATAAATCATTGCCGAAAACCTCCTGCCAATTACCTTGCATTTTCAATCCATGTTCTTCCCATTTTTGCTTCAATACAGGATGCAATTGAGTATAGTTATCTTTCAAATAATTCATTAGAAGAATAGGAACATGGGCACTAAATAAAGAGTTTGCTATCTCTGAGTAATCTCGTGCATCTTCGAGCATACCTATTTCATTTTCGATTTGAATCATAATGACTGTTCCTTGTTCTTTATCGATAGTCGAAATATGATTTAACCATTGCATAAAAGCATTATTATCGGCTTGCAATACATTTTCTGAAAATGCACTAGCTATCTCTAGTGGCTTTCCTTCTTTTGTATAGGCTCTAGGATATCTTTCATAGTCTTCTTTAAACCAAAGAGGAGTATAACAACTCATTGAATTCTTCCATGCACCAAACCACAAAAAAATCACTTTAAGATCATTCTGCCTTGCTTGTTCTATCACCTTATCTGTCAACTGAAAATCAAATTGCCCCTGCATAGGTTCTACTAAATCCCAATAAGCAGGTACAAGTACAGTATTTAACCCTATACGTTTAAGCTTTGGGAAAATAGCTTCTATATCTTCAATAGAGGAAGCTGATGAATTTCCTAATTCACCCCCTAAAACAATAAATGGTTTATCGTTAACTAATAATTGAGTAGCATTGCCCTGCTTCTTCAGTTTACTATTTTGAGCAGTAATACTATTATTCAATAATAATAAAAAGAGAAGTATAATAATTGAGTTAAACTTCATGTGTAGTTCTAAGTTAGCAGTAATGAAATCTAAATGATTTAATGAAAGAGTATGGTAAGATATTATACTTACCCATACTCTTATCATTTTAGATTGTAATTGTTTATTTATCTACATTCCATAATGAGCCATCAAAGTCGATGCTTACATCATATCCTGCAATACCATCGCATACGCCTTTGTATGCATGTTTACGACCATAACTTGCATCAAATAGATTTGGACTTTCATCAGGCAACCAATATTCATGTTCGCGTTTGTGATCAGTTAATGACCAAATTGTAATACCTGATTGCTGCTCTTTAGGCACATTTTCTAAATAAGATTCAAATATCATTTGATAAGTATCTGATTGTTCTGCTAATTGATTGGTTGCTGGCGAAGCAGTTCCTAAACGTACATCTAACTCTGTTACTCGAACTAGCTTTCCTGTTTGTGCCATCGTTTTAAACATGGCATCTACTTGTTCTCTAGTAATAGAGGTAGAAACGTGCATTTGCGTACCGATACCATCAACCTTTTGACCATTTTGTTCGATGTAATTAACAAGACCAATCAATGAAGCTAATTTATTCGGATTAGTTTCAAGATTATAATCATTCACAAACAGAATATCATTAGGATTACCATACTTACGAGCAAATTCAAAGGCTTTGAATGCATACTCTTTACCCATATATTGTCCCCAGTAGAATTCGTCATCTCCTATAGCATCAGCCGAAGGTACAAAGTCAACACCGCGCAGACGGCAATCATCTGAGATAGGTTCATTTATAACATCCCAACTCTTTACTCTATCTTTGCAATGATCTAACATACCTTTAATCCACTCTTCCATCGCATTAGTAATCAACTCCTTCTTTTCTTCAGCAGTCTTCTCTACATAAATAATGGCTCTTTGTGGTGCACGAGTAGCAACAGGTTCATCTTCAACAGTCGTAACTTTGAAGTTATCCAAATAGTAAGTTACATTAGGCATATAACCAAAGTCTAAGTTCATAGACCAACTAGCTTCACCATCAACAAAATTCACACTAAAGTCTTGTAGTACGAAGTTTATCTCTTGCCAACTTGTTCCGACCTCGAATGCTTCAGTCCAACTGCTTTGGTATCCAGTCCAGTTCATCCATGGCCATTTATTGCTAACACCACCATTAAATGAGATACGCCCTTTACCATCTTGGTCAGCTTTCACAAAGAATGATACTCTTACTTTATTATCAGGTAAGGTAGGCATATCATCTGATGACACTTGTAAATCCCAAGCATTAGCCGCAGATTCATTCGCTACCATCTTCAGTACCTTACTTCCATCTACCGCATCGCTTAACTCGACTATTTCAATACCACCACTCTCATTATTAAATGTCCATCCTGTATTGCCATTCTCAAATGAACCGTTCTCGCAATAATTAGTTTCAGTTGGAGCACTCAAATCAACAATCGATAAAGTATTAATGTCAATATAGTAAGTCGCATTTGGAATATAACCAAAATCAAACTGACATTTAAAAAAAGTATTTCCTTCTGATAAAGCAGGTAACTTAACACTAACTTGTGTCCAAGTAGTAGCAAATTCAAATGCTTCAGTATAAGACCCCGTACCTAACCAGTCCATCCATGGATAGTTGCTCGATAAATTTTGAAAAGAAATACGTCCTTTTCCTTGATCCTCGCTACGTACCCAGAATGTCAATTCATATTCATGATCAGTCAACGCAGGTATTTCAGGAGATATTAATTGAAGATCCCAAGCGTTAGTCGAGCTCCCTGCAATCATTTTAATGGCTTTACTGCCATTCATACCTTCATTGTTTTCGATAGTAATACCAGCACCTTTGTTTTGTGGATTCCAATTCCCAAAACTGCCATTCTTTAAATCATCGATCGGTAGAATGTTACCACCAGCATCAGGTTCTATGATTACTTCAGGGGCAATCAAATTATTAAGATAAGAAGCACGTTGCTGTGTGTGCCAAATAAAGTTGTGACCATAGATTTGCATATCCAATGGCAATGCATCAAAAAATGCATCAATGGTGCTAAAGTCAAGATCGCCACGACCATTCACCACAGATGAATGCTTCATTGCATTACCAGTAGTTAGAATTTGATAATTATCATCTGCTACTTTTTTGTATGTCGGATCACTAACATAAAGATCGGCACCTAAGCCAACACCAACAGTCATATGTGGAGCGTGTTTAGCCACATACGATTTTATATAATCATAGTTAGCTATTTTTTCAATTAACGAAAGTGGTATTTCAGAAAGCGAAACATCACTTTGTCCTTCTGGACTTCCCCACTCCATTTTATCATCATCGCAGCTGCCAAAAGCAAATGCACATGCTATTATAGGAAGAATGAATTTATGTAGTTTCATATCTTAGATTATTTAGTATATTTTTTATTCAGTTTCATCATCATTAAAATCAGATATAGCAACACCTTTACAAGGCACTATACGCCAATTATCAAGATAGATTTTAGGTGAAACCGTAGTTGCAATCACTGATAAGTCCTGATAAGTAAAGTCTGTGTTTATGAAGCCAACACCAAAGTTTTTGTAAGTAGCAGCATTGCGTTCATCAACTACAGTTTGGAAAGAAGGATCTGTCGCTTCAGCATCAGCGATTGTAGCTGCATACTTAGAGAATTGAGCAAATGGAATGGTTACAGTTTGCCAACCTTCTGTTTTAAAAGGAACAGCAACTCCATCTTCAATCCATGGAATATAAAATGCTGTTTGTTTATTATCTGCATCGTCATCAGAGCCAATACCTGCAAAGTTGAAATTATTGAATAAGCAGATTTGCAAATGTCCTGATCCTACCCAAGCCTCAGGCACATAGACATCAAATTGAAATGCAACATCGGTCAAAGGAGTAGTTGATGGAATGTATTCGTACATACGTGACCAATCATCCATCTCATCGCCGGTTCCTGCTGTCCAGCACTCAGTAGCACGAGATTTGCCTGCAGCTATTCCTCCAGCATCAATTAAGCGTTGAGGAACTATTTGAACACACTTACCACGACCGCTATTCATTGGATCATCCACTAAATCATCTGCGTTAATCATAGATCCTGTTTCAGACCAACTCCAGAAACCTTGGTTGCCATTGCCATCAAAATCAAGAACCATACAGTTTCTATTATTAAAATACTCTGGAGTAGCGGCTGTACCATTAGCTCCCTCAGAATAAATAGATCCACCTGCTGTTACTCCATCAGGCATGATAAATGAATACCATTTACCATCTACATCACTTTGAATATTAGTTACTTTTGTTCCATCAGGTAATGCAACAAGTGTCGTTTCATCTAAATTGGTACCATATACAATAACAGTTTCGCCCGCTTGAGGCATTGTATTATTAATATGTGAAATTGAAGGAGACGCTGCTCTTATCACAAATGAAATGATTGATTCTGTTTTATCTTTTACAAAACGGATCGTATTACGTTCATCCTCTTCAGCATCGACAATAGGAGTCTTAGAATGTACATTTACAAGCATTGATCTATCTGTTACATATGCGAGGTTAAAGTACGTTTCATAACCATTGATGTAGAGTTTCTTTAATCCTAAAAAACCTTCACCTTCAATACGTATTAACTGACCTAATCGTGCAAAATCAACTGGACGATCTGGTATTACAGATTTATAATCTTCTAAATATATCTGTTCAACTTTAATGGGTGTACTTTGAATATTTACATCATCATCGGTACAAGATGCGAAGCATATTGCTATCAATGTGAATGATAAAAGCCCAATATATTTTAAGTATTTCATATCAGTATTCATTTATAGTTTATTTGTACAAGTCTTGAGTATTCACTTCTTTATCTCCAAAATTGTATGCAACTGTTTCCAATTCACCATTAGAATTTGACTTTAGATAATGATTCTTATTTTGGTCTACATCCGAAACAGGCAAGAGTAAGCTTTTGGCAGTTGCCACTGCAACACCCTTACCTGGTGCTACATAGGATGAACTGATTTCGTATACTCCTGTTTCAGTATTATATGAATAACCAGCGTTTCTGTTTTGGTTATTTAAATAATTGATTACTTCTTGTTGTTGATAATAGGCACGACGCAATAAATCAAACCAATACAACCCTTCGAAAGCAAATTCTACACGACGTTCATAACGTAAATCTTCATAAGTGATTGAGCTCTTTGCCGACATGCCAGATCTTGTGCGAACCTGATTGAAATAGTAAAGAGCAGTAGCATCGCTTGTTGAGGTATTATTACCCAAAATAGCTTCTGCTAAGTTTAAATAGACCTCTGCCAAACGAAGCATATGTGTATTGATACCACTACTTTGTTTGAAACTTACTCCATTATCGTCATTGGTGCCAACTACATACTTCTTGATATTTGCACCATTAGTACTAGCTGTTTCTGTTACACCATATGTATAACCACCACCTTTTTTATACATCTCAGGATAAAACTCACCGTAACTTGCTACTGAATGATGTTTACGAATTACATCTTTTGCATCATATTCAGTATATAAATCCCAAGAGCAACAAGTAGCACCACCCCAGTTTGTTCCATCAGATACCATAGTAGACCAACCAAAGAATGCAGTAATAGCTTGATTGCCTCCCCAACCAATAGCATCGGTAGAGCCCTGTAGCCATTGAAGTTGAAAGAGTGTTTCTTTACAGTTATTATTGCTTATCAAAAATAAATCGCCATAATCATCCATTAAGCTATGAGCAGAGTTCCCAACTACTTGTTGAGCTGCCTTAGCTGCTAAATCAAGATAATAAGCATTACGCGTACCGCGATTAAAATCGGTTGCAATGTTCGATCCATCATAAGCACCGTCTGTAGTTACACCAGCCATTGATAAATAGATACGAGATAGCATTGCAAATGCACTAGATTGAGTCAATCGACCTGCTGTTCCTGATGTTTTAGGCAAGTATTTTGCTGCATATTCTAAATCGCGTATTGCGAACTCAAATACGTCTGAACGACGATTGGCAGGTACCACATAATTATTTACCAAAGAAGAGGTATTTTCATAAAGAATGGCAGCACCCCATAGCGAACCAAGATACCAGTAAGCTGTACCACGCATAAAGCGAGCCTCAGCAATACCTTGTTCTTTAGCAGTTTCGCTAACCGTACTAGCAGAGAAATCAATAATATTATTAATTGTATTATTCGATTGAGCGACAACAGAATATAATGAGCCCCAAGCACCATCCAAGCCTTCACTCAACGATGTTTCGTTCATATTGGTATATGGATAGATATAAGATGACCATTGTGCTGTTATATTATTAGCACGACCGTCGCCCATTCCATAATAGAATTTCTCATTGAAACTAGCCCATACATAATTGTATAAAGGAGCAGTAGCAGCCAAGACCGCCGCATCTGAATCAAAAAATGCTTCTTGATTTAAATTGGTGGTATTGGTTTGATCAAGAAAATCTTCACAACCCGAAAGGGATAAACCACCAAGTAGTATTGATATATATAAATATTTACTTTTCATTGTTTTTCTTTTTTAGATTAGAAAGCGACGTTTAAACCAA
>CAMTPH010000058.1 GCA_947074345.1 uncultured Bacteroides sp.
CCTGATATTGAAGTGAAACAAGAACGTTTGCCAAATATCTTATTCTACTTGATGCGCGATAATCTGATATTCGACTATGCAACAGATTATAGTATCAAGAATCCTAAAATAGCATCGGCTCAAGAGTTTGTTTTGACAGATGCCGATTACGAAGACTTTAAGAATAAGGTGAAAGCTGCCGACTTTAAATATGATCAGCAAAGCGAGAAGGTATTGAAAGCATTGAAAGAGGCTGCCGAATTTGAGGGTTACTTAACAGATGCTTCGGATGAGTTCTCGCAATTAGAGAAGAAGCTATCGCACGATCTTGATCGCGATTTAGATTATTTCTCGAAGATTATTAAGCGTGCTATCTCTGCCGAAATCATCAAGCGTTATTACTTCCAAAAGGGAACTGTAATAGAGCAACTCAAAGATGATAACGATTTGAATGAAGCGATTCAGATTCTTTCTTCACCAGAAGCATATAAGGCTAAGTTGAGCCCAATAGCTGCTGTTGATAAAAGCGATAAGAAGAAATAAATAATTGATATTATATTTTAGAGAAAGGATAAGCCGGTAGGTTTATCCTTTCTTGCTTTATAGGGTATATGTTCTATATATTGATGAGTTCTATCAAATCGTCGACTTTAGCCTCTGCCACCGGAATAATCTCTTTCCCAATCTTAATTCTGTTGCGCTCTATATGTTCTATTTTATCGAGTGCAATAATGTACGAGCGATGCACTCTGCAAAAGCGATCTTGTGGAAGCTTTTCGGCTATTGCCTTCATAGTAGTAAGCGCTGTTATAGGGCGTGCTGCATTAGATAAGAAGATGCGTACATAATCTTTGAGCGCACAGATGTAGAGTATGTTGTCAAGGTCTACCCTTATGAGTTTGAATTCGCTCTTTACGAAGATGAAATTATCATTTTTGTTAGAGATTATTTCTTCTGGTTGAGGTTTGTTGATTTGCTCGAAATACTCTTTGGCGCGAGTGGTAGCTTTTACAAATGCCGAATAACTAATGGGTTTCAGTAGATAATCGATGGCTTGCACCTCATAACTATCAAATGCATATTGCTTGTAGGCAGTAGTAAAGATGATTTTAGTCTTCGATGAAATCAACTTAGATAGTTCTATTCCATTCAAACCGGGCATTTCAATATCCATAAATATTAGTTCTATATCAGGAGAAATATTGTTTAATGCTTGAATAGGGTCTAAATAAGTATTTATCAGTTCTAAGAATGGCACACGAGAAACGTAACTTTCTAGTAATTTGATAGCTAGTGGCTCATCGTCTATTATAATGCATTTCAATGTCATAGCGGTGTTTATTTATCGATAGTTAGACTTAAGGCAAAGACTTCAACATCGTTTTCTCTTACGACTCCATAGTCAAGACTGTGCTTTTGAGGATAAATGAGTTGTAATCGTTTTTTTAGATTGTCAATTCCCATTCCACCTCCGCTCTTTTTTCGTCGTTCATCAATTGGTAGCAATGAATTCTTTATTTTAAAACTGATTTGCTGGTCAGTCTCTTGTAGACAAACATCAATATTGCAATCACTTCTGCTAGTAGCTCCATACTTAAAAGCATTTTCGAGTAGTGAGATGTATAGCAAGGGTGCAACTACGGCATTGGTCGCATCATTGGGTAAGTCGATGCGCATTTGCAGTGTATCGGCATAGCGCAGCCTCATCAAGTCAATATAATTTTCCAAGAAGTGTATCTCTTGATTAAGAGGTACTGTTGGCACAGAGCTATCGTAAAGCACATATCTCAACATATCGCTCAGTCGGCTCATTGAGTCTTGGGCAGCATCTTGGTTGAAACCTATCAGCGACGATATATTGTTTAGGGTATTGAATAAGAAATGCGGGTTGAGTTGGCTCTTTAATCGGTGTAGCTCTTGTTCGGCTAAACTACGTTGAGTCTCTTTGTTTCTCATCTCTAATTTGTAATTGCGTTGTTGCGAACGTTGGCTGATTGCTGCGAGAATGATTAATATATTAATCATGTACATAAACGATGCAACTGTCCATCGAAATCCTTCGTTGTACTCATGTATGTCTACTTCAATCTGTATGAGATATAATCCATACAAATAGATTAATAATTGAACTAATGCAATATTTGATAGTACATAGACTATGTTTCTTTTTTTAAATAGGAGTTGTGGTATGAATAAGAAGTAATTAACATAAAATACGGTTAGAAAGATGATTGGCATCCCATAACTGTATTTCATATTTGAAATGATGTACTCAATAGGGGTGTTGTCTAGTATTTGTGATATAAGTGGGGTGATAAATATTAAGAACCACAAAATTAGCTGTATCAATGTATTGATGATGTTTTCTTTTCTAAACATAGTAGTCGATAAGTTATTAACTGGTAACAAATATAGAGAATTGTTGATTAGAAAAGAGTTATTTCGTCGAACCGTTTTGGCATTTCGTCGAATAGTATCCTAAATGTAATCGTTTTGACTTGGTTTGTTGTATAAATATCTATTATTTAGCAGTGTGATTGACGGTGGATGTGAATCTAGAAATAAATCATAATGCAGCAAACACAAAGTATTGTTTATGCTGTATTCTTCTTAGAAAAATATAAAAGAGTCACACATATTCCAGTAGCGCTGGCGTATTGTGTGACTCTTTATTATTTAGTGCAAATAGGAATTACAACTCTTGGTAATCTCCATTCGATTTAATCAACTCTATAAGTTTATCAACGGCTTCTTCTTCGGGAATGTTTTTCTCGATACACTCTTTGCCTTTGTATAGACTTACTTTGCCGCGACCTGCACCTACATAACCATAATCGGCATCGGCCATTTCGCCGGGACCATTTACTATGCATCCCATAATGCCAATCTTTAAACCTTTAAGGTGCGAAGTAGCTTCTTTGATACGCGCTATCACGGGTTGTAAGTTAAACAATGTTCTGCCACATCCGGGACAAGAGATATACTCTGTCTTAGATGTGCGTAGGCGACCGGCTTGTAAGATACCAAAAGCGGTTGTATCAATTACTTGATGCGCTATAGTACCGCGGTTTAGCATAAAGATACCATCGACCAAACCATCAAAAACCAAAGCGCCCATATCGACTGCTGCTTTAATTTGTAGGTCTTCTAGCTCTTCTTCGGCATAGTGCTGGAAGATAATAACCGGGTTCTTGATGTCTTCGTTCATAAAACGATGTACCAAGGCACGGTGCTCGCCCAAACGATTGGGGTGGTTGCTCTGTGAAACAACTACCACTTCGGGGTGCTGCTTAAGCATTGCAATAATCTCATCGGTAAGCACTGCATAAGGAAGAAATAAGAATTTAATATCCGAATGAGTGTCTTCTATCAATTGTAGATGGGTGTAGTTGAACGCTGGAACAGTTCCGGCTTCGCCTTTCCATACATCAGCATCGACAATATAGGTGATGTTATCTTTTTTATCTTGAGGTAGTTCGCGTCCAACATAAACATAGTCGGGCGTAAATTGCGGGTGGAACTCCATATTGCCATCCATACGGAAACCAACCACCACCGGTAGGTGAGAACCACCAATATTGCCAACTGCAACTGTTTCTCTTCGAGAAGGTGAGAGGTAATTAAAGTCAGCGTAAGCTGTAGCTTCAACTTCCGGATTGAATGCACGTGGTTCGATATAGTCAACCAACTTGCGTGCAACGGGTATCTCTGCTTCAGGCTCTTCGCTCAATGATACACGAATGGTATCGCCCAAGCCATCAGCTAATAGGGCACCAATACCCAATGCCGACTTGATACGGCCATCTTCGCCATCGCCAGCTTCGGTTACACCAAGGTGAAGTGGAAACTTCATTCCCTCTTTCTCCATTGTAGCTGCCAATAGACGTACGGTTTTTACCATTACAACCGTATTGGATGCTTTGATTGAAAGTACTACATCTGTAAAGCCTTCGGCTACGCAGATACGAAGAAACTCCATACACGATTCTACCATTCCTTCGGGTGTATCGCCATAACGCGACATGATGCGATCGGACAGCGAACCGTGGTTAACACCAATACGAATAGCTGTACGATTCTCTTTGCAAATATTTAAGAAAGGAACAAATCGGTCGTGAATTTTCTGTAACTCAGCTTGGTACTCTTCATCTGTGTAATCCAACTCCTTGAAGGTGCGTCCCGGATCAACATAATTGCCTGGATTGATACGTACCTTTTCTGCGAAGCGAGCAGCCACATCGGCAACTTTCGGATTGAAATGAACATCGGCAACCAAAGGACTCATATAGCCTTGGCGACGAAGTCCGATATTGATGTGCATCAGATTCTCGGCCTCCTTTACACCTTGTGTTGTAAGGCGTACATATTCTCCACCGGCATCAATGATGCGTTTTGCTTGTTCTACACTTGCTTCAGTATCTTGTGTAGAGGTATTTGTCATCGATTGTATACGGATAGGATGAGGGCCGCCCAAAGGAGCAGCCCCAATCATAACTTCCGACGACTCTCGACGAGAGTAGTTGAATAAATCCATTGAATTAGTTTGTTTTATACTCAAACTTAATTTGTTTTAGTTCTTCGTTGGCCTTTACGATTTTCTTCTTAAGGCTTTCTTTGTACACATCTAAAACATCGGCAAGATTTTGATCACCTAAAGCCAACATTTGTACAGCAAGTATCGCAGCATTCATAGCACCATTTACCGCTACAGTTGCCACAGGAATTCCAGGAGGCATTTGAACGATTGAATATAATGCATCAACACCATCGAGTACAGAACCTTTGATGGGCACACCGATGACAGGCAATGTAGTATTGGCTGCGATTACACCAGGAAGAGCGGCTGCCATACCAGCAGCGGCAATAATCACTTTGATTCCACGTTTTTTAGCGTTTTGTGCAAACTCTTCAACCTCTGCAGGTGTGCGGTGAGCCGAAAGCGCATTGATTTCGAACGGAACTTTAAGATCGTTAAGTAGTTGAGCTGCCTTTTCCATTACTGGAAGGTCAGATGTACTACCCATGATGATACTAACAATTGGAGTCATTTTAAAACTTCTTTTTAAATAGTAAATATATAGCTACGGTTTTATTAACCGTTTATTAATGCCTTGTAAGCATCTGCATCAAGCAGATTATCAATATCTTCTTTTTTTGTAGGCTTCAGCTTTATCAACCAGCCTTCGCCATAAGGTTCTTTATTAACCAATTCAGGATTTTCTTCTATGGCCACATTTACTTCAAGCACTTCGCCTGCTACGGGCAAGAATAGATCTGAAATAGTTTTTACTACCTCAATTGTACCAAAAGCTTCACTTTCATCGAGTGTTTCGCCCACTGTTTGAATGTCTACATATACAATATCGCCCAATTGTTGTTGAGCATAATCGGTAATGCCTACATAAGCTATATCGCCATCCATGCGAATCCATTCGTGGTCTTTGGTATACTTAAGGTCTTGTGGAATATTCATAATAATTAGTTTTAAAGGATTATTTAATATGGTTACTTAGTTGACACAAAGATAAATAAAATACAATTCGATGATAATTATATCTAATTTATTTAACAGTGCATCATTTTCTTACTTCTGTTAATACACAAACATGGTTCTGAATAGTGCATTGGTAAATGGATGCAACACCAATAATGCTCCTGTAAAACCAAGTGTGAAACCGCATAGCACCTCTCCTAAAGAGTTTAGTCTAAGGGTTATGCGTGCTGTGCCTAAGACTCCTGCAATGAGTATAAATAGGCAAAGCCATGCTAATGGATTAAAACCAAATAATATGCTAAAGGCAACAATACCACCTATTACTCCTCCGATACCTGCCATGTGCTCGCTTAACTTCCATTTGAGGTTGACAATTAAACAAACGACTTGTATAACCAACGCCGCAAGAATGATTCCTGTCATATACCAAGGGATGCTTAGCTTTTGCATTAAAGCCATGCAAAAGCAATAGGATGTGACCGATAATATATAAGGTATAAAACGATTGATACGGTTTCGGTTTATATCGTATGGAGAGAATTTATTGATTTTGCGATAAACAAAGATGGTTATCGCAGGCATCAAAATGGTAAAGCAATACACTATGCCCAGTACAATGAGTTTGTAAGCCAATGGCATCATGTTGAGGTAAGTAAATAAAAATAGCACTACAAATGCTAAGAAAGGAATATGGATAGGGTTGAGTATCCACGAAGTAATTCGGGCCAAGCGTATTATTAACTTTCCACTGGCTATGTTTACTTTGTTTTCAGTCGTAGCAATTGTTGTCATCATTCGTATTTCTCTATTTTCTTAATCTGGCTACAGGTATATTGAGTTGCTGACGATATTTAGCAACCGTACGTCTGGCTATTGGGTATCCTTTCTCTTTAAGAATCTCAGCCAATTCATCATCCGTTAGCGGTTTCTTTTTATCTTCATTGTCTATGCACTCTTTCAAGATTCTGCGTATTTCACGCACAGAAAGCTCTTCTCCATCTTCGTTAGTGTAACCATCGCTAAAGAAGAATTTGAGTGGATAGATACCAAAGTTCGTTTGAGCATATTTGCTGTTGCTCACACGCGATATAGTCGATATGTCTAAACCTGTTACTTCGGCTACATCTTTTAATATCATGGGGCGCAGCAGCGACTCGTCTCCTTCGAGGAAAAAAGGGCGTTGTATATCAACGATGGCTTTCATGGTGGTAAGCAATGTGTTTTGTCGTTGCTTTACCGCATCAATAAAACCTTGTGCAGCATCCATCTTTTGCTTCAAAAAGATAAAAGCTTCTTTGCTCTCTTTGGATTGATTGGCTTTGTTGCGAGTATTCTCATCGAGCATATCAACAAAGTCTGCACTAACCTTCAGTTCTGGCGTGTTGCGGTTGTTGAGACTAATCGTAATATTGTTATCATCGTATGTCTCAATGATAAAATCGGGGATGATTTGCTGCATGTTTCGTCCGATAGTTTCACCAAGTGAGGCACCAGGGCGAGGATTCAGCTTCACAATATCTGCGATGGCTTCTTCGAATACATCTTCATCTATGTTGAGCTTCTTGTAAATCTTTTCCCAATGCTTGCGAGTAAACTCTTCGTAAAAATCGGCGATGATTTGCTCTTCGATATCTAGTAGCTTATCTTTTGGATCGCTCTCTTTCTTTCGTCTTATTTGAATAAGCAGACACTCTTGAAGGCTTCGTGCGCCGATGCCCGGAGGATCTAACTCTTGGATAATACGCAATGTCTCTTCCAACTCTTGTTGGTTAGTATCAATACCCATATAGATGATTAATTCATCTTCTACACTTTCGAGCGATTTACGTAATAAGCCATCATCATCGAGCGAACCGATTAGATATTCTGCTAGTTCGCGTTGATGCTCATCTAGCTCTAATTCGCTTAGCTGCGTTCTTAGCGTTTCGTAAAATGATACTACATCCGAGAAAGGAATCTCTTCGGCACGCTCAGCTCTCGAGCGATTATTCTCTTGTAATTTATAATCGGGGATATCGTCTTCTGATAAATAATCGGCAAATGCATCATCTTCGGCATTGCTTGGAGTATCAAGTAATTCATCGGGCTGTGTCTCATCTTTTGCCTCTTCGAGTGCAGGGTTCTCTAATAGCTCTGAATGAATACGGTCCTCTAACTCCACAGCAGGTAGTTCTAACAGTCTTACTGCTAGAATCTGTTGCGGCGACAAGGTTTGTACTTGTTGCTGCGCTTGCGATTGAATTTGGCGGGAACTTGTTGACATTCTTTATACCTCTTGATATATTGTCTACAAAAGTAATTTTTTAACGAGATATTATATATAATACAAACGTAATTTTAATAAGTATAACATTAAATGTTCTATCTTTGTTGTAGTAACTTTAAAAAGTATAGCTATGTTTAGTAAAGAGATATATGTGCAGCGTCGTGCTGTTTTGAAAGAGAAAATGGGTTCGGGAGTCTTATTATTTTTGGGTAATGACGAAACTGGTTTGAACTATGCAGCCAATAATTTTCGTTACCGTCAAGACTCTACTTTCCTCTACTATTTCGGGTTATCTTTCTCTGGATTATCAGCCATAATAGATATTGATGCTGATAAAGAAATCATCTTTGGTGACGAGTTGACAATCGATGATATTATCTGGATGGGCCAACAGCCTACTTTGAAAGAAAAGAGCGAGAGAGTAGGTGTTTCAAACAACTTACCATCTTCTCAAATTACCGATTATCTACATCAGTGTGTACGTGAGCGCAAAACTATTCACTATCTACCTCCTTATCGTGCAGAACATAAGCTGAAATTAATGGAATGGTTAGGTGTGCCTCCTATGTATCAAGAAGCGTGCAATAATTTTATTCGTGCTGTAGTTAGCCAACGTAACTTTAAAGCACCCGAAGAGATTGTAGAGATAGAACGTGCATGCAATGTAACAGCTGATATGCATATTGCCGCGATGAAATATCTTCGTCCTGATATGTACGAATACGAAGTTGTTGCTGCTATGGAAGTAATCGCTGCATCGATGAATTGCGAAACTTCTTTTGCTACCATTGCTACTATCAACGGACAAACGTTGCATAACCATTACCATGGTAATAAAGTGAAGTCGGGCGATTTGTTTTTGATTGATGCCGGTGCTGAAACAGAAATGGGTTATGCCGGAGATATGTCTTCTACGATACCTGCTGATAAAAAGTTTACTGCTCGTCAGCGCGAGATGTACGAGATACAAAATGCAATGCACTTTAAAGCTGTTGAAGCTCTTCGTCCTGGAATAAATTATATGGATGTTTACGATATGGCTTCTATTAAATTGGTTGAAGGAATGAAAGCTCTTGGTCTAATGAAAGGCAATGCAGAAGATGCTGTACGCGAAGGTGCTCATGCTTTATTCTTCCCTCACGGGTTGGGCCATATGATGGGAATGGATGTTCACGATATGGAGAATCTAGGTGAAATATGGGTAGGTTACGACGGACAGCCTAAGAGCACACAGTTTGGTCGTCGTTCGCAACGATTAGCGTTACCTTTACAACCAAACTTTGTATTGACTGTAGAGCCGGGTATCTATTTTATTCCTGAATTGATAGATCAATGGAAAGCTGAAAAGAAACATGCAGACTTCATTAATTACGATAAAGTAGTTACATACAAAGATTTCGGTGGTATTCGTAATGAAGAAGATTATTTGATTACCGAAGACGGCGCACGCATATTGGGTAAGAAAATACCTTTGACTCCTGACGAAGTTGAGGCTTTGCGATAATAAAACTCTATAATATAAATGAACAGGGGATGCAAATCAATTTTGCATCCCCTGTTTTTTGTTATGATTGTATCTCAAGGATAAACTTAGCTCCTTTCTTGTATGTTTTGTCTAAAGTAAGACTACCATTCATTTTGGTTGCAATAAGGCTGCATATCGGTAATCCTAATCCATCACCCTTAGTCAAATCTTCTACTTGCTTAAACGGCTTAAATAAATCAGCTTGTTTCTCTGGCGCGATACCTGGTCCGTTGTCGCTCACTATAAACTGATGAGTATGAGCTCCGCGTTTCTTGAATTCTAAACGAATAGTTCCTTCTTGTGTATATTCGGTTGCATTTTCTAATAAGTGAGTTAACAAATGAGTTAATTGCTCTTTGTTGGCTTTGATTTGAATCTTTGGCGCATCGACAGACAAAGTTACATTGGGTTGAAGTTTGGGTGTGATTGTCTCTGCTAGTTCATCGCAGAATGCTTTTACATTGATAGCATCAACAGCAAATGGAGTGTTAAGCGAAGTTTCAAGCGTAGTAACCTCACTGATGTGATTAGTAAAACTTCCAATTGCATTCGATTGCTCAATCAAACTAACCTTCTCATTCTTTAATGTATCGGGTAGACTGTTTGCTATATGGTTGAATACATTCAATGATGGTTCTATCTGTGAGGATATGTTATGGATGAACTGTGTTTTCAATTCGCTAAACTCATTAGCCGTTTGAATCTTTTTCTTATAACTTCGGTTGCTTGCTTTTAATCTAATTTGATTGATGAAGAGTAGAATAAGTAAAAGGGCTACAACCACCAATACAATACCAATAGCCATTATAATGTACATTCTATAAGACAATCTTTTGCCAAGATGTTCGCTTTCATCCAACGAATCATTGTGTTTTTGTTGTAGCGTTTCAAACTCTTCACGTGACTTGGCTGCATTGATCGAATCGCTCCACATCATGAAGTTTACATACATATGTGCAGTAAGGTTTGCGCTGTTCACTTGCTTCGAAAGGTTGATTAAGCTTTGATAGCAATTCACTATCTCATCAAACTGTTTTTCGCTGCTATAGATGTTGATAAGCTTTTGTAGTGAGGCATCACCGGCTTCATTCTTTCCAAATGAGTAGTCGAATGCTGTTTGCAAATAAAGCAATTCATTATTGATTTTAACGTCATTCATGTTTTTGGCAATCTCCTCCATTCTTTCGAGCTGTGCGCTTGCCTGTGCTTGATTTCTTAGCTTTAGGTTAAGCAAAAAGCGCTCTTTGGCCAATGCGAAATAGTTTATGTTTTGTGGTTTACCGCTAAGAGATGCCTGTTTGCGAATTACCTGATTGATTTCTCTCAAAAGATCGAAGGCCTCTTTGTAAGATGATTGCTGAACACAAAGTTCAACAGCTTTCATTCCACAATCAATCGATGATTGGTATTCCTTGATGGCTGCATATTCAGTAAAGGCGCGTTGATAAAGACTTAGTGCCTTGCCGTACTCTTTGTTTTCAGCATATTGAGTGGCTTGTGTCTGAAACTCATTCACTTTAGCAAGTGGCAATTGAGCATAAGTGGTTGTGTAACCAAATAGTAAACAGAATAGTGTTGAAAGTAATAGATGTCTCTTCATTTTAATAAGTTATTAGCATTGACAAAATTAAAAAAATAATAGAGCTTTCAACGCTTTTTGCTACCATATTTATTTGCATTCTATCATTTATTCTTTTTGTTTGATTACAATGCCTGTTTATTGTAAAACAAAAAAATAATCCCCAAGCAAGATGAGGCGCTTGGGGATGTGCTAATTAATATTTAAAACTACTTCCTCCTAAAAATTCGCGGAGTAGTGATGTTGGCGGAATCTCGTTGTCCTGTACCGGAGTAAAATAACTTATAAATCGGAGTAGTCTTTTCGCTTCGGAGTATTCACGGCAATTGCGTGGTACACTCATTAAGATTGGTTCGGCATGTAGTCTAAGTACGGCAAGCTCGTATATTAAGGCAGAGTTAAACATAACATCTGCATTCTCTTGGTAAGGGAATATCCATTTGTCTTCTCCGGCTCGTACACTAGGCCATCTTGATATGGTATCTTGTGCCGAGTAACCGCGATAATTGAAATCGCGAATGATACGTCGAAGCAATCGATTGTCGGATGTTGGTATCCAGTTATGATCATCGAGTGAGATGGTTGTTAGTGCTGAAGCATAGATTTTAAAAATATTCTCCTCAGGAATGTCTTTAACCAATTCAGGATTGAGTGCATGTATTCCTTCTAATATTAAGATAGTGCTTTCGCGTAACTTCAACTTATTTCCTTTAAACTCTTTCTTGCCAAGTACAAAGTTGAAGGTTGGGAGGTCTACCTCTTCACCGCGAAGCAAAGATTGCATATGACTGTTGAAAAGATCTAGGTCGAGTGCATGAAACGATTCATAATCATAATTCCCTTTTTCATCTTTCGGAGTGTCTTCGCGTTCAACAAAATAATCATCGAGCGAAAGCGGAACAGGACGCAATCCATTTGTCATGAGTTGTACAGATAGCCTTTTGCTAAAAGTTGTTTTACCCGATGACGAAGGTCCCGCAATTAATATTAACTTCACTTTATTACCATTGGTACCTCTGTCGAATATTGTATCTGCTATTTGAGCGATTTTCTTTTCTTGAAGAGCTTCTCCTACTTTGATTAAATCGGTAGCATAACCTTTCTTGCAAACTATGTTAAAATCGCCCACAGTATTTAGTCGCATGATGTAGTTCCAATGAACAAACTCCTTAAATACATCCAGCATTTTCTCTTGATTGATAACCTCTTCGAGTTTGGTTGGGTCTTTCTTGTTAGGAATGCGGAGTAAGATGCCATCATTGTACTTCACTATATCAAACAGCTGTATATATCCGGTGCTTGGAACCAAGCTTCCATAATAATAATCAATTGTATCGCCAAGCGTATAATAATAGGTATAGATAGAATCGGATGTTTCGAGCAACTTAACTTTGTCTTGCATGCCTTGCTCCTTAAATATCTTTACTGCATCCTCAGTGTGGCACTCTTTGCGATGAAAAGAGATGTTTTCATCAATAATCTCTTGCATCTTGCTCTTGATGTGGATGATATCTTCATTAGTAACGTCGCGGCCTAAGCGTAAATTGCAGAAGTAACCTTTCGAAACCGGGTGCTCTACATATAGCTTTCCGTCAGGAAAAATTTCTCTAACAGCTTTATACATGATAAAGCATAGCGACCTAACATAAGTGCGCATGCCCGATGAATCGCTAATATCCAAGAACTCTACATCTCTATTGTTGTATAGTCTGAAAGTAAGTCCTTCAGAAATGTTGTTGACTTTAGCGCTCACCACTTGAAATTGGAAATTTAGGTTAAATCCGTGATAAACATCTAAAAGTGTAGAACCAATAGGAAATTCTTTGTATTTATTGTTATTTTTGCAATATATTTGTAGCTTCTGTTTCATACTGGTTACATTTAAATTAGTTACTAAGTTATGTTAAATATAGGATTCGTCCTACACAAAAACAAATAAATACTAAACTTAAAATAAATGGAGTATACATTTTATGATTTTTTAAAGCTCATCGGTTCGCTGGGACTCTTCCTTTATGGGATGAAGATCATGAGCGAAGGCTTACAAAAAATCGCTGGCGATAGGCTACGAAGTATTTTAACGGCAATGACCACCAACAGGGTAACAGGGATGTTGACAGGTGTTCTTATTACAGCCTTAATTCAGTCATCATCAGCAACCACTGTAATGGTCGTTAGCTTTGTTAATGCCGGTTTATTAACATTGACCGAATCAATCACAGTGATAATGGGTGCCAATATAGGTACAACCGTCACGGCCTGGATTATTTCAATCTTTGGATTTAAAGTCGATATGTCGGCCTTTGCTCTTCCGCTTTTGGCTATTGCTTTTCCATTAATCTTTTCTAAAAAGAGTAGACGAAAATCTATCGGCGAATTTATCTTCGGTTTTTCATTCCTTTTCATGGGGCTTTCATTCTTGAAAGGCAATGCCCCCGACCTAAATGCCAATCCCGATATGCTTGCCTTCGTGCAAAACTACACCAATATGGGATTCTTCTCGGTTATTATTTTCTTATTGATTGGTACTGTTCTAACCATGATTGTACAGGCTTCGGCTGCAACAATGGCTATTACACTTATTATGTGTGCCAACGGTTGGATTAGCTTGGAGTTGGGAGCAGCATTAGTTCTTGGAGAAAACATCGGTACTACTATTACAGCCAATATTGCTGCATTAACAGCCAATACACAAGCCAAGCGTGCTGCGATGGCCCATTTGGTATTCAATGTATTCGGGGTAATTTGGGTGTTGGTTCTATTCAATCCATTTATGCAATTGGTAAATTGGGTGGTAGATACCTTCTTCTATACAGATAATATTCAAGTATTGACATCTTATAAGCTATCTGCATTTCACTCGATCTTCAATATCTGCAATGTGTTGTTCTTGATTTGGTGTGTGAAACTGATAGAGCGTACTGTATGTGCTATTATCCATCCAAAAGAGGAAGATGACGAACCTCGTTTGCGTTTTATCTCAATGGGTATGTTGTCTACAGCCGAGCTTTCTATATTACAAGGTCGCAAAGAAATTCATCTCTTTGCAGAGCGTATACATCGAATGTATAGCATGGTTCAAACCCTTCTTCATACGACTAAAGACGATGATTTCAATAAACTATATAGTCGCATTGAGAAGTACGAAAGTATTAGTGATAACATGGAGATTGAGATTGCCAATTACTTAAATCAAGTATCAGAGGGTCGATTGAGTTCTGAAAGTAAGTTGCAGATACGTGCCATGTTGCGCGAGGTAACTGAAATAGAAAGCATTGGTGATAGTTGTTATAACTTAGCTCGCACTATCAATCGTCGTCGTTCGGCTAATGTAAACTTCACTGAAAAACAATACGAACATATTCACTTTATGATGCAACTTACCGATGAGTCATTGTCTCAAATGGTAGAAGTGATTGGTAAGAATGAGCATCAAAGCGTCGATGTTAATAAGTCGTTCAATATTGAGAATGAGATTAACAACTACCGCAATCAGCTTAAAACTCAAAACATCTTAGACGTAAACAATAAAGAGTACGACTATCAAACAGGTGTTTATTATATGGACTTGATTGCTGAATGCGAGAAACTTGGTGACTATGTAGTAAATGTAGTAGAAGCAAGTAAAGATGTAAAAGATAAAGGTGCTGCTTTAAAGCGCGTTAACTAATACTCTTAGATATACAAATTCAAAGCCTGAACTAGTTATTAGTTCAGGCTTTTTTTCGTTACTATTTTTCGTATGGTTCGAAATCGTCTTTCCCAACTCCACAAAGAGGACAAATCCAATCATCTGGTATATCTTCAAATGCAGTACCAGGTTCAATTCCATGTTCTGGATCTCCTAATTCAGGATCATAGATGTATTCACATACGGTGCAGATGTACTTTTTCATAATTACGGCAATTTTTGCATTTATTCATATTCAACACATTATGGGGCTGTTTTGTTCGCATTTTGTCAACGATATTAACATATAAGCCTCTTTTCGGCTTAAAAAAGATTAATTCAAACTTAGCGACTATATTATTGTTGTACATTTGCTAGTGCTAACTACATATTAAATTATAATGTTGAGTGATAATGCAGAATATAGCCATTTAGGCTTAAATGAAAGTGAGGTTTTACAAAGTAGAGAACAGCATGGTTCTAATCTTTTAACCCCACCTAAGCGTACTTCGCTTTGGAAGCTCTATCTAGAGAAATTTCAAGATCCTGTAGTTCGTGTTCTGCTTGTTGCTGCCTTCTTCTCTTTAATCATTTCCATCATTGAAAATGAATATGCCGAAACGATCGGTATAATAGCAGCCGTACTTCTAGCAACAGGTATTGGGTTCTACTTTGAATATGATGCAGGCAAGAAGTTTGATATACTCAATGCCATCAACGAAGATACTTTGGTAAAGGTGTTGCGCAACGGTAAAGTTCGTGAAATACCTCGTAAAGATATAGTTGTAGGCGATGTGGTGATACTCGAAACAGGAGAAGAAATACCTGCAGACGGCCGATTGATTGAAGCCATATCCTTGCATATTAATGAGTCTAATTTGACTGGCGAGCCCATTGTTCATAAAACTACGCAAGAGCAAGACTTTGATATTGAAGCTACTTATCCTTCCAATCATGTATTGCGTAGCACTACCGTAGTAGATGGTCATGGATTAATGATTGTAGAAAAGGTTGGCGATGGTACCGAGATAGGTAAGGTAGCCGAACAAAGTACTGAAAAGAGTACCGAACAAACACCTCTCAATATACAATTAGACAAATTGGCTGGCATCATTGGTAAGATCGGTTTTACCGTTGCCGGGTTGACTTTCGCTTTCTTCGCAGGTCGCGATTTAATTGTTTTCTTCCAAAATACTCAAATCTCTCATTGGCACGACTATGTAGCCTTAGCTCAAATATTGCTCAAATACTTTATGGTTGCTGTAACCCTTATTGTTGTGGCTGTTCCCGAAGGACTTCCTATGAGTGTAACATTGAGCTTGGCTCTTAATATGCGCCGTATGTTGGCTACAAATAACCTTGTTCGTAAGATGCATGCTTGCGAAACCATGGGAGCCATTACAGTGATATGTACTGATAAAACAGGAACACTCACTCAAAACCGTATGGAGGTTTATGAACCTAACTTTTATGGAGTAAAAGAACGTGGCGTACTTGGTAACGATGATATCAGTAAACTAATTGTTGAGGGTATATCTATAAACTCTACTGCTTTTCTCGAAGAAGTTGATAATAATGGAACATACAAAGGAGTAGGCAATCCAACCGAAGCAGCTTTATTGCTATGGTTGCAAGGTCAAGGTATAGATTATCTACAACAGCGTCAAAATATTACGGTTATCGATCAGTTAACCTTCTCAACCGAGCGAAAGTACATGGCTACATTGGCTCATTCGCTAGCTATTGGCAAGCGTGTGTTGTTTGTGAAAGGTGCACCTGAGATTGTATTGTCAAAGTGTCGCGAGGTCATATTAGATGGACGTCGTATCGATACTGTTGAATATCGCTCTACGGTAGAGTCGCAATTACTATCTTATCAACAGATGGGTATGCGTACGCTTGGTTTTGCCTTTAAGATTATAGAGGGCAATGGCGACACATGCGAGGAACTGCTTGTCGATAACGATTTATTCTTTATAGGGATAGTCGCTATTTCAGACCCAATTCGCCCCGATGTACCCGATGCTATCGCCTCTTGTCAAGAGGCAGGCGTAAAGGTAAAAGTCGTTACGGGTGATACCTCAGCTACTGCCACCGAGATTGCTCGTCAAGTAGGGGTGTGGACTGCCCAAGATGATGATACACATCGCATTACCGGTCCTGAGTTTGCAGCACTTAGTGATGAAGAAGCATTGCAGAGAGTCAAAGAATTGAAAATCATGTCGCGTGCTCGTCCTTCAGATAAGCAGCGATTAGTGAAACTACTTCAGCAAAAAGGCGAGGTAGTAGCAGTAACAGGCGATGGTACTAACGATGCGCCTGCACTTAACTTTGCACAAGTAGGATTATCTATGGGTTCGGGTACCTCGGTAGCCAAAGAGGCCAGCGACATCACTTTGCTCGACGATTCATTTAGCAGCATTAGTACCGCTATCATGTGGGGACGCTCGCTTTACAAGAACATACAACGATTTATTGTCTTTCAGCTTACCATCAACTTTGTGGCATTGATGATTGTGCTGATTGGTTCGTTCATTGGAACTACCTTGCCACTTACCGTAACCCAAATGTTATGGGTAAATCTTATCATGGATACATTTGCTGCTTTGGCATTGGCCTCTATTCCTCCCAACAAGATTGTGATGAAAGATAAGCCACGTCGTAGCACAGACTTCATTATAACACCTCATATGAGTTGGAATATCTTTGGTATCGGCACAATATTCCTGATAGTATTGTTCGGTCTTATATTCTATTTTAACTCACTGCCCGGTGGTCTCAACACCTATCGTTTAACTGTATTCTTTACTTTCTTTGTGATGTTGCAGTTCTGGAACTTGTTGAATGCACGTGTCTTAGGCACAACCAACTCTGCTTTCAATGGTTTAAATAAGTCATATGGCACGTTGCTTGTATTAGTCTTCATCCTTGTAGGTCAATTTTTGATTGTACAGTTTGGTGGTGCTGTATTTCGTACCGAACCTCTTAGTTATGCTACTTGGTTTAATATAATAAGTATTTCATCCTTTGTATTATGGTGTGGCGAAACCTTTCGCTTTGTTCGCCGTTTAAAAAATAAAACTGTTTAGTAATGAGAACAAAAGGTATTAAGAACCTTCTGATTGACTTTGGTGGTGTTTTAATTGATCTTAACCGCCAACGCTGCATTGACAACTTCAAACAATTAGGATTAGAAAACATTGACGAATATCTCAATGTATATCATCAAAAAGGATTATTCCTTGATCAAGAAAAAGGCTTGATTACCCCAGCCCAGTTTCGCGATCAAATACGCGAACTATTAGGTAGAACAGTATCCGACGAGAAGATTGATGCTGTATGGAATAGCTTTCTAGTAGGCATTCCTCGCTATAAACTTGATTTGCTTTTGAAGCTTCGCGAGAACTATGTGGTTTACTTGTTGAGTAATACCAACGAAATACATTGGAAGTGGTCTTGCGAGAATACATTTCCATATCGTACATTTCGAGTGAAAGATTACTTCGAGAAGATGTATCTCTCGTTTGAGATGAAGATGGCTAAGCCCGATCTTAATATCTTTGAGGCTGTAGTCGAAGATGCAGGTATTCTGCCCGAAGAAACTCTCTTTATTGATGACTCAGAAGCTAACTGCCTAACAGCGCAATCGCTTGGTATAGCTACCTATACACCTGCCGAAGGCGAAGACTGGAGTCATCTGTTTCAATAAACTATCGTTATGCAAATTGTAAGCAACTTATCTACATATACACCAATGCCCTGTGTGGCCACTATCGGTTTTTTTGATGGTGTTCATGCAGGTCATCGTTATCTTATCGAACAAGTCAAGCATCATGCAGCACAGCAAGGACTGTGTTCTGCATTGATTACCTTTACTGTTCATCCACGCAAAACCATTCAATCTGATTTTCAGCCTAAGCTGTTGACTACTCAAGAAGAAAAGTTACGCCTGCTTCAAGATACGGGAGTAGATATTTGCTTTATGCTCGACTTTACTACCGATATGGCTCAGCTTACTGCTTTCGAATTTATGCAGTGCGTACTGAAAGAGCAGTGTGGCGTTAATACGTTGCTTATCGGGCATGATCATCGCTTTGGCCGCAATCGTAGTGAAGGTTTTGCCGAATATGTTGCTTTTGGCAAACAGCTTGGTATAGAGGTGCTGCAAACCGAAGCATACTTCTGCGATGGCAAGCGTATCAGCTCTTCGTATATACGCAACCTCTTGAGTGAAGGAAATGTTGAGTTTGCCGCAATAGCCTTGTGTTATCACTATTTCTTGAGTGGACAAGTGGTGAGTGGTTATCAGGTAGGACGAAAGATAGGTTTCCCAACTGCCAACCTACAAGTCGATTGTGCCGATAAGTTAATACCTGCTCAAGGCGTTTATGCTGTACATGTGGCATTGGCCGATGGTACAATACATCCTGGTATGCTTAACATTGGTCGTCGCCCGACCTTCGAAAATGATACCAACCAAACCATCGAAGTACATCTGATCGATTTCGATTCCGACCTCTACAACCAGCATCTGTGTGTGTCGTTTGTTAAGCATCTACGCTCCGAAATGAAGTTCGATTCTGTCGAAGCATTGATAGCGCAACTTCAACTGGATGAAGTACAAGCAAAAGAAGCTCTTTTATAACTCTTCTTTTAGTAGTGTAAGCAATTGATAGTTATATTCTTATCTCATTGAGTGCCTATGCCTAATGATGGTTATTAGGTAACTTGGCTGAAACAACACCCGGATGTTGTGGTGCGAAACATCCCCATGTTGTGGTATAAAACATCCGGATGTTGTTGAGTAGAACATCCCCATGTTTTCATATTTAGGTCTATTAAACTAATAGCTTAAGCGTTTGAATTGACGAAGCGAAGTGTATTGATTGAACTACTGAGCATCATTGTCATAGTACACAGAACTGTCTGT
>CAMTPH010000059.1 GCA_947074345.1 uncultured Bacteroides sp.
CCGCCCATACCTGGAGCACCCATTGGCATTTCAGGTTTGTCTTCTTTCTTTTCTACGATTACACATTCAGTAGTCAAGAACATACCTGCAATCGAAGCAGCGTTTTCTAGTGCAACACGAGTTACTTTAGCTGGATCAACTACACCTGCAGCATATAGGTTTTCGTATACATCAAGACGAGCATTGTAACCAAAGTCACCTTTGCCTTCGCGTACTTTTTGTACAACTACCGCACCTTCTTTTCCTGCATTGCTTACAATTTGACGAAGAGGTTCTTCGATAGCACGTTTAATGATTTCAATACCTGTTGTTTCGTCAGCATTGTCACCTTTCAAACCTTCTAAAGAATCAATAGCACGGATATAACCAACGCCACCACCAGGGATAATACCTTCTTCGATAGCAGCACGTGTTGCAAGAAGTGCATCATCTACACGGTCTTTTTTCTCTTTCATTTCTACTTCAGAAGCAGCACCTACGTAAAGCACAGCTACACCACCTGACAATTTAGCCAAACGTTCTTGAAGTTTTTCGCGATCGTAATCTGATTTAGTAGCAATGATTTGAGCTTTGATTTGAGCGCAACGTTCTTTGATTTTATCTTTATCGCCAGCACCGTTAACTACAGTAGTGTTATCTTTTGATACAGTTACTTTCTCAGCAGTACCAAGCATTTCAAGAGTAGCTTGTTCAAGAGACAAACCTTTCTCTTCGCTAATAACCATACCACCTGTTAAGATTGCGATATCTTCTAACATTTCTTTGCGACGATCGCCAAAGCCTGGAGCTTTAACTGCACAAATCTTTAATTGAGAACGAAGACGGTTTACTACCAATGTAGTTAAAGCCTCGCTATCAACATCTTCAGCAATCACTAATAAAGGACGACCACTTTGAACAGCTGGTTCAAGGATAGGCAAGAAATCTTTTAAGTTAGAAATCTTTTTGTCGTAGATAAGAATGTATGGGTTTTCCATTTCGCATTCCATCTTTTCTGTATTAGTTACGAAATATGGAGAAAGGTAACCACGATCAAATTGCATACCTTCTACAACATCAATAGTTGTATCTGTACCTTTTGCTTCTTCGATTGTAATAACACCATCTTTCGATACTTTGCGCATTGCATCAGCAATCAATTTACCAATAACAGGATCATTGTTTGCAGAGATTGCAGCAACTTGCTCAATCTTATCATAGTCATCGCCTACAGTTTCAGCTTGACCTTTAAGTGAAGCAACTACTTTTTCTACAGCCTTATCAATACCACGTTTGATATCCATTGGGCTTGCACCAGCAGTTACATTTTTCAAACCTTCGTTTACGATTGCTTGAGCCAATACAGTTGCAGTTGTAGTACCATCACCTGCATCATCACCTGTTTTAGATGCTACTTCTTTCACTAATTGAGCACCTGTGTTTTGATAAGGATCTGATAATTCTATCTCTTTTGCTACAGTCACACCATCTTTAGTGATATGAGGAGCACCAAATTTCTTTTCAATAATTACATTACGTCCTTTAGGACCAAGTGTTACTTTTACTGCATTAGCCAATGCATCTACACCTTTTTTCAATTGATCGCGTGCTTCGATATTGAACAATATTTCTTTTGCCATAATGTTATTTTCTATTTAAAAATTAAACTCTATTACGATTAACCCAACACTGCAAGTACGTCACTTTGACGCATGATAAGATATTTAGTACCTTCAACATCAAGTTCAGTACCGGCATATTTGCCATAAAGTACAGTATCACCTACTTTTAATACCATCTCCTCATCTTTTGTACCGTTACCTACTGCCACAACTTCACCTTTTAATGGTTTCTCTTTAGCTGTATCAGGAATAATAATACCGCCAATCGTTTTTTCTTCTGCAGGAGAAGGAAGAATCAACACTCTGTCTGCTAATGGTTTAATGTTCATAGTTGTTTACTTTTATTTTATTTTTATTTTAATGTTAAATTGAATCTCTTCTTATTAACTGAAAAGACACAAAATAAATAACCAAAACCATGCCAAAATGTTTGCAATAAAGATTGTCATATTTATTCTGCCAAAATGACATTTAAAAAAATTAATGAATTCAAATTAAATACATAACTTTGCGCCAGAATTACACCACATATTTATCATAACAAATTATGAAGACGAAGAGCCTTATTATGGCTGCCCTTTTGTGCCTGAGCAGTCTTAGTATCTATGCACAAGACAAGAAATTCAATTTTAAGTTCTACGGACAAATACGAACTGATATTTTCTATAATAGCAGAGCCAGTCAAGAAATGATTGACGGACTATTTTACATGTATCCTTTAAATAAAGATCTTGATTCAAATGGCAAAGATTTGAATGATAAATTCAGTGGTAACTTTTATGTCTTAACAACTCGTTTCGGTGTAAACGTTGCAGGTCCTGATCTAGGAACAGCTAAGACTTTCGCTAAAATAGAAGGTGACTTTCGTGGTGCCGGTTCTGATCTATACACAATACGTATGCGCCATGCTTACTTTCAATTAAATTGGGAAACATCCGATCTTCTTGTTGGACAAACATGGCACCCTCTTTTTGGTGAAGTGTTTCCTAAAGTAATGAATTTATCGACTGGTGCTCCATTTCAACCATTCAGTCGTGCCCCACAAATCCGTTATCGCCACTCATTAGAATCATTTAGAATAACAGGTGCTTTACTTTGGCAATCGCAATTCATGTCTATAGGTCCTAACAATGTACGCAGCATGAGCTATTTAAAAAATAGTTGCATTCCCGAAATGTATTTAGGCATTGATTATCATCAAGGAGGATGGATTGCAGGAGTAGGAATTGACTTCTTATCTCTAATGCCTAAAACAAAGGTTGATATTACGGTTAATGAAAACGGCATACCCGAAAATAAAGTATATAAAACTCGAGAACGCGTCAATTCATTATCTTATGAAGCTTATGCTAAATATACAGCTGATGATTGGTTCATATCTGCTAAAACTGTTTTAGGAAGTAATTTAACTCAAACTTTAATGGTTGGTGGTTATGGTGTTACTTCGACTAATTCGTTGAATGGTCACGAGACTTATGCTCCTATCCGTAACTCAAATACTTGGATTAATGCTGTATATGGCAAAAAGTGGAAACCTGGTATATTTGTTGGATATATGAAAAACTTGGGAACAGGAGAAAAGGTTAGTAAGCTATATGGTATGGGAACAGATATTGACCAACTTTTTACAGCAGGAATAGAACTATCTTACAATCTTCCTAATTGGATGTTTGGACTTGAATATTCGGCTATTAGTGCATGGTATGGCGATATTAATTATAACAATGGTAAAATCAAAGACAGCCATTGTTTAACTAACAACCGCATCGTGGGTGTTGCTACATTTATATTTTAAGACTAGTTCTATAAGAAAAAAGAATCACATATACCTCCCACAGGCATAATGTGATTCTTATTCAGAACAGGACATTCTAAATATTGAGTGAAAATAACTATTTGATTAAAATGATAGTTTAATCATAATGCTAGAGAGTATTTATAAAATAACAGATAATCAATCCTTATTATCTGAGTAACTATCTAAAGTATGTGCTACATATAATGTATTCTCTTGATATTTCTTTGTTGTCCTTATTAAAGAGCTACCCATATAGCATACAAAAATAAGTCCTGAAATAAACATCAATGATGCAATCATAATTGTACGAGTTTGACTGAATAAGAAGGGTTTCTTTCGCATAGCCTTTGTTTATGTTAATTGATGAAACAAATATAGCTCATCAGATATACAAACGTCTTACGATAAGATTACATCTTATTTACAAATAATGAACAAGGTATTATTATCGATTGAGTAAATGATCGGGAAGTTTAGGCATTGCACCATCTTGCGTACAAACATATGCTGATACGGTTACAGCTATCTCATGAGCTTCAGCTATACTTTTTCCTTTTAAAACTGATGCACAAAAAGATGCAGTAAACGAATCGCCTGCTCCAACTGTATCAGCTACTTTCACTTTAGGAGTCTCTTTGAACGAAACGATATCTTGAGTAAATACATAACTTCCTTGAGTACCACATGTTAGAATAACCATATCCAACTTATAATCGTCTAGTAATTTCTTGCATTGCTCTTGAATCTCAATATATTCTAGTTGAAACATTTTATTAATGATCTCCAGTTCTTCATCATTGATCTTTAAGATATTGCAACGTTTAAGTGATTCTTCAATAATTTCTTTTGTGTAGTAATCTAAGCGAAGATTTATATCGAATATCTTTAATCGAGTACCATCATTAGGCATGGCATCAAGAAACTTAATGATAGTAGCACGACTATGCTTATTGCGCTGCGCCAACGATCCAAAACAAACAACTTTAGTTTTATTAGCCAACTGTTCTAGTTCATCAGTAAATGGAATATAATCCCAAGCAGCATTGGTTTTAATATCATAACTTGGAACACCATTATTATCAACCACTATCATAACAGTACCTGTAGGATAGTCTGTTCTTGGCAAAATATAGTTTACCTTCTTCTCATTAAAGACGTTCAATATTTCATCGCCCAGTTCATCATTGCCGATAGCACTAACAGCATATCCATCAAAGTTAAATTGCGATACATGATATGCAAAATTAGCAGGTGCACCACCTAGCTTTCTTATATCACCAAACACATCCCACAAAGCTTCGCCCAAGCCTACAATTATATCACTCATAGCATTTATTTTTTAGGTTAGATTCCTCTATCTATTCAAAGATAAAGGAATCTAATTTATACAATAACAATAATGCAAAAAGAATTGATTTGCAATTAGTGTTTTTTGGATATTAAGTAAACATATTACTATCTTTGCAGACTCAAAATAACCTAATTAAATATATGGCATTTACTAATAATGTGATGATCGTTCGCCATAAGCTACTGGCAGATCTTGTAAAACTGTGGAAAAAGAATGAATTAGTTGAAAAAATAGACCGATTACCTCTTGAACTTACACCTAAAAAATCGAAAGCACTTGGCCGTTGTTGTGTACATAAAGAACGTGCTGTTTGGAAATACAAATGTTTACCTTTGCTGGGTCTTGATATGAATGATGAGAAAGACGAATTGGACCCACTTTCTAAGTACGCTAAAGATGCTTTAAACCGTAAAGATGAAGTTAAGGATAATATTCTTTGCGTGATTGACGAAGCTTGTTCTTCGTGCGTACAAATCAATTATGAAGTAACCAATCTATGTCGTGGATGTGTAGCACGTAGTTGCTATATGAACTGTCCGAAAGATGCCATTCGTTTTCAAAAGAATGGTCAGGCTCAAATTGACCACGATCCATGTATCAGCTGTGGTATATGCCAAAAAAGCTGTCCTTATCATGCTATCGTTTATATTCCTGTACCTTGCGAAGAGACTTGCCCTGTAAAAGCTATCAGCAAAGATGAAAATGGTATTGAACATATTGATGAAAGCAAATGTATCTATTGCGGTAAATGCATTAATGCTTGTCCTTTTGGTGCTATCTTCGAAATCTCTCAAGTGTTTGATGTATTAGAAGGTATTCGCAAAGGAGAAAAGATGGTTGCTATCATTGCACCTTCTATCTTAGGACAATTTAAAACTACCATAGAACAAGTATATGGTGCATTCAAGGAGTTAGGATTTATCGATGTGATTGAAGTTGCACAAGGTGCTATGGATACTACTCAAAATGAAGCACACGAATTACTTGAAAAACTCGAAGAAGGTCAAGCTTTTATGACAACTTCTTGTTGTCCTTCATATGTAGAGTTAGTAGACAAACATATTCCTACCTTAAAACCATATGTATCAACAACCGGTTCACCAATGTATTACACAGCTCGTATAGCAAAAGAGGAACACCCTGATGCTAAGATTGTGTTTGTTGGACCATGCGTTGCTAAACGTAAAGAGATTCGTAAAGACGGAGCAGTTGATTTCATGCTTACGTTCGAAGAAGTCGGTTCGGTACTTGATGGCATGGATATTCAATTAGAACAAAGCGCACCGTTTTCTGTTGTATTTAATTCAGTACGCGAAGCACACGGATTTGCACAAGCAGGTGGTGTGATGGGTGCTGTTAAAGCATATCTGAAAGACGAAGCTGATAAAATCAATGCTATCCAAATATCAGATATCAACAAGAAGAATATTGCATTACTTCGTGCTTGTGCTAAAACAGGCAAAGCGGCCGGACAGTTTATTGAAGTAATGGCATGCGAAGGTGGTTGTATTACCGGACCATGTACACATAATGATATTGTTTCAGGTCGTCGCCAGTTAGCTCAAGAGCTTATTAAGCGTAAAGACAGTTATGAAGACATGGATTGACAGCTTAAGAAATGAGCATCAACTGCCTACCCAGGCATACAAAGAACTTTTAACTTGTAGTGATGCAGATACCATTGAGTATCTGCATCAACAAGCAAGAGAAGTATCATTAAGTCATTTCAATAACAAAATATACATTCGCGGATTAATAGAGATAAGCAATTGCTGTAAGAACGATTGCTACTATTGTGGTATCCGCAAATCAAATAGCATAGTTGAACGCTATCGCTTATCTAAAGAGCAGATATTATCTTGCTGTAAAGAGGGTTATGAATTAGGTTTCAGAACCTTTGTTATGCAAGGAGGCGAAGACAGAGCTCAATCAGTCGAATGGGTTGTTGAGGTTGTCAAAGATATTCGTACTACTTATCCTGACTGTGCTATCACCTTATCCTTAGGTGAATTATCTTATCAAGATTACAAGAAGTTATATGATGCAGGGGCAAATCGTTTTTTGCTAAGACACGAAACTTTCGACTCTTCTCATTATAAGCAATTGCATCCCGATAATATGTCGGCCGAACACAGACAACAATGTTTGCGTTGGCTCAAAGAGATTGGTTTTCAAACAGGCACCGGCATTATGGTTGGTAGTCCTTTTCAAACCATTGACAACATTATTGATGATATACAATTTATTTACGACCTAAAACCACAAATGATAGGCATTGGCCCTTTCATTCCTCATAAAGATACTCCTTTTGCGAAATACAATGCCGGAAGCATAGAATTGACATTACGTCTTATATCCATCTTCCGCTTGATGTTTCCATCGGTATTAATACCATCAACCACTGCACTTGCCTCATTGGGCAATGATGGTAGACTACGTGGCATATTGGCAGGAGCCAATGTAGTAATGCCAAATTTATCACCATGCGATAACAGAAAGAAATATTCATTATACAATAACAAAGCAGCTTTGGGTTCAGAAGCAGCCGAAGGTTTAGCATTATTAAACGATCAGCTTAAAACTATTGGATATGAAATATCGTTTGAACGTGGTGATTATAGTATTTAAAAGGAGTATCATTTAAATTATAAATTAATGACTATGGCTTATCAAGTTAAATCGGAAAGAGCCGAAGAATTTATCGACCATTCTGAAATTTTAGATACTCTATCGTATGCAGAGCAGCACAAGAATGATAGAGCACTTATCGAAGAGATATTAAATAAAGCATCTCAATGCAAAGGGTTGACACATCGTGAGGCTGCTGTATTAATAGATTGCGATGAGCCCGATTTGGTACAACGCATCTTTGATCTTGCCAAAGAGATTAAGCAACGTTTCTATGGTAATCGCATAGTTATGTTTGCCCCACTATATCTTTCTAACTATTGCGTGAATGGATGTACCTATTGTCCATACAAATTGCAGAACAAAACGATTGCCCGCAAAAAGCTATCACAAGAAGAGATAGAACAAGAGGTGATTGCATTGCAAGACATGGGGCATAAACGTTTGGCTCTTGAAGCCGGCGAACATCCTACACTTGCTCCTATTGAATATATACTCGATTCAATCAAAACCATTTATAGCATTAAGCATAAGAATGGTGCTATTCGTAGAGTAAATGTAAATATAGCAGCAACTACAGTCGAGAATTATCGCAAACTAAAGGATGCCGGTATTGGTACATATATTCTCTTTCAAGAAACTTATCACAAAGAGAATTACGAAAAACTTCATCCTACCGGTCCTAAAAGCGATTATGCATATCATACCGAAGCCATGGATAGAGCCATGGAAGGTGGAATAGATGATGTAGGCTTGGGTGTGCTTTTCGGGTTGAATACTTACAAGTATGATTATGTAGGATTGTTGATGCATGCCGAACATTTAGAATCACGCTTTGGAGTAGGTCCACATACCATTAGTGTACCACGTATTTGTCCGGCAGATGATATTGAGACAACCGACTTCCCAAACTCTATATCGGATGAAATCTTTAAAAAGATAGTAGCCGTAACTCGCATTGCAGTACCTTATACAGGAATCATTGTATCTACTCGCGAATCTGAGAAATCAAGAAAAGAGGTATTGGAGATTGGTGTATCGCAAATTAGTGGTGGTTCTAAAACAAGTGTAGGCGGTTATGCCGAATCTACACCTGATAGCGAAAACTCATCGCAGTTTGATATTAGCGATCAGCGCACACTCGATGAGATTGTTAACTGGTTACTCGAATTAGGTCATGTACCTAGTTTCTGTACGGCTTGCTACCGAATGGGCAGAACCGGCGATCGATTTATGTCGCTCATCAAGTCGGGACAAATAGTTAACTGCTGTGCACCCAACTCGCTGATAACTCTCAAAGAGTATCTCATGGATTACGCATCAGAAGATACCAAACAGAAAGCTATCAAGATGATTGAGCAAGAGGTAGATAAGATACCCAATGCTAAAGTTAAGGAGATAGCCCTACGCAACTTACAAGATATCGCCCAAGGTAAAAGAGATTTTAGATTTTAAAGATTATGAAACATCCAGCTACACCGCAAGCCAATAGACTACACATCGCTCTGTTTGGCAGAACCAATAGTGGCAAGTCATCGCTTGTCAATGCATTGACCGGACAAGATGTTGCTCTTGTTTCTGATAAACCGGGTACAACTACCGATCCTGTTACGAAAGCGATGGAAATATTCGGAATTGGAGCTTGCACCTTTATCGATACTCCCGGGTTTGACGATACAAGCGAATTAGGCGAAAAGCGTATTGAGCGAACCATAAAAGCAATGGACCGTGCCGATATAGCCTTAATGCTTTGTCAACCTGACATGACTGAGGAGATGCATTGGCTAGAACAGCTTAGACAAAAGAAGATTCCTACAATTCTTATTCTCAATAAAGCCGATATCCGAAGCAATACAGACGAAGATGTAGCTCTCATAAAAGAGAAAGCAGGCGAACAACCCATTGTGGTGAGTGCCCTTTTGAATGAGGGTATCGAAGAGATACGCAATGCGATAACTGCTAAGTTACCCGAAGATTATGATGCACAATCTATCACTCGCAACTTAGTAACAGAAGGTGATTTAGTTTTATTGGTGATGCCACAAGACATACAAGCGCCCAAAGGTAGATTGATATTACCTCAGGTTCAAACAATGCGCGAATTATTAGACAAACGATGCCTTGTAATGAGCTGCACAACCGATCAGTTAGCACCAACTTTACGTGCGATGACTTATCCACCGAAGTTAATCATTACAGACTCGCAAGTATTCAACACAGTGTATGACATGAAACCCGCTGAAAGTATGTTGACTTCATTCTCAGTACTCTTTGCCGCTTACAAAGGAGACATTGATTACTATGTTGAGAGTGCACCTGTCATTGGTCAATTAGCTGAAGAGTCGAAGGTGTTGATAGCTGAAGCTTGTACCCATGTGCCACTCAATGAAGACATCGGTAGAGTCAAGTTACCTCGATTGCTAAGACAAAAGATTGGCGAGAAGCTTACCATTGATATCACTGCCGGCAACGATTTCCCAAAAGACTTATCGGGTTACGATTTAGTTATACAGTGTGGCGCGTGCATGTTCAACCGTAAACACGTATTGAGCAGAATAGAACAAGCCAAACAACAACAAATACCGATGACAAACTACGGTATTGCGTTGGCTTACTTAGGTAGTATATTAGACAAGATAGAATATTAAAAACAAATGCGGCTCTGAAATCAATCAGAGCCGCATTTATTATATATCGTTTAACCGGATACTTATTTACTAACAATAGCAACTAGTTCATCACCATCCACCAATTGTTGTTCGCCCGACTCCATATTCTTCAAAGTCACCTTACCTTCGTTCATTTCATTCTCTCCAATGATAGCAACAAAAGGAATATTCTTTGCATTGGCATAGCTCATTTGTTTCTTCATCTTAGCAGAATCAGGGAAGATTTCTGCACAGATACCGGCTGTTCTTGCTTTAGCCAAAAGAGGCATTGCATAGGCAGCTTCTTTATCACCAAAGTTCACGAACAAAAGACGAGTACCGTTGACAGCTTCTTTTGGATAAAGATCTAATTGGTTTAGCACATCAAAGATACGGTCAGCACCAAAAGAGATACCAACACCCGATACACCCGACATACCAAATACGCCAGTCAAGTTATCGTAACGGCCACCACCGGTGATACTACCAATCTGTACATCCAACGCTTTCACTTCGAAGATAGCACCCGTATAGTAGTTCAAACCACGAGCAAGAGTAAGATCAAGTTCAATTTCGTTTTTCAATCCCATTGTTTCAAGCGTAGAAAGAATAAATTCACTCTCTTCTACCCCTTTCAATCCAACTTCGCTAGCAGCCAACACCTCTTTCAAAGTAACCAATTTCTCAGCATTTGTACCGCTCAACAAAATGATTGGTTGAAGTTTCTCGATAGCCTCATCGCTGATTCCTTTGCTCTTCAATTCAGTATTTACATTATCGAGACCAATCTTATCTAGCTTATCGATAGCTACAGTGATATCAACAATCTTATCAGCCTCACCAATGATTTCGGCAATACCCGAAAGGATTTTACGGTTATTGATTTTGATGCATACACGAATATCGAACTTGCTGAATACTGAGTCAACGATTTGCATCAATTCAACTTCGTTCAACAATGAATCGCTACCTACCACATCGGCATCACATTGATAAAACTCACGATAACGACCTTTTTGAGGACGATCGGCACGCCATACCGGTTGAATTTGGTAACGTTTGAATGGGAATGTAATTTCATCACGATGCATCACCACGTAGCGAGCAAAAGGAACAGTTAAGTCATAACGCAATCCTTTTTCGCAGAACTTGCTAGCAAGCTTTGCAGCATTGCGGCTCAACAACTCTTCATCAGTAATTCCTTTGAAATAATCGCCAGAGTTTTGAATCTTGAAAAGTAGTTTATCACCCTCTTCGCCATATTTACCCATCAAGGTAGTAAGCATCTCCATAGATGGAGTTTCAATTTGTTGAAATCCATAAAGATGAAATACGTCACGAATAGTGTTGAATATATAGTTACGCTTCGCCATTTCTACCGGCGAAAAGTCACGAGTTCCTTTCGGTATACTAGGTTTTGATGCCATAATCGTTTAATAATTTATTATGAAAGCGCAAATTTACTTCAAATTATTGATTCTAAAAACTAAGTCACTACACTTTATTCTTTTTTCTACTATCGAAAAGGTTGTATATAAGCTAAAGCAGCACGATAACTGTTAACAGTTATCGTAATGAGTGTATAGACTTAACCTGATAATAGTTAACAGTTATCAAATCGTTTATCAAGACCTACAAAGCAAAAGAGCGTGTTTCGCAATGGAAACACGCTCTTTAAAATCTCTTATATGTGCTGCTTAGAATACTATTTTCTGGCTTTTAGTCTGATTACCATCTATTACTTTAACGATGTATGTGCCATGTGTTGAGATCTCTATTTTCATATCATTGCTATCAACAGATTCTGAAAATAAGATTTGTCCATTTACACTATAAAGTGTTACTTGCGCATCTAGCGGAATATCAGTCAAGCGAATACCATCAGACTCCTTAATGATTCGCCAATCGTCGTTTTGATTTGACTCTATCCCTGTACTAGCTTCCAATAAAGGATCAATCACCAAATTTGTACAGTTTGTTGGAGCAGTATAAGTTAGTGATTTACCAGTAACCGTTTCAGTAGTTTGCACGCCATTAACTGTCTTGGTTACTTTCCAACCGCTTACTTGCTTAGCTTCGTTGGTCGATTTTCCACTCAATCGTATCTCCCTATTTTGATAAAAGTTGCCTTTGAATACAGAACGGCTTAGTTTATTCTCATTAAAGTCAATCTCTACTTCAGAAGGAGTAATCGAAGCAGTATTTACACGTACAGAAACAATAGAACCCAAATTGAAATAGTTCTTTAGATGAACGTACATATATGCTGTACGTTTTGTCATCCAAGTTTTCATATTATCAACCTCTTCATCCCAATTCAACCAAGAGTTATAATCGTTATATCGCTGTCTGTGATATTGATACTCGTAAGCTATATTCTGTTTAAGGCTATCAATAATGGTTCCTCCATATTCATTATTCAGAAAATCTCCCATAACAACTGCAAAGCGATCAATAAACTGATCTTTGAACTGCGTGTTATCTACCAAACGTCTAAACAAACGAGTTGCATCCCAAGTATTAGCCCAGTTTTCTTCGTGAGTACCTGTTCTTAGAATAAAGTTTAAATAATTGTATGCGTAATCTCTATTATATAAACCCAAACCGAAATCGGTATCTTTAATAATCCAACGCCAACGCCCTCCTTCGGCAGTAGGACGCCACATAACAATGTTATTGCCAGGAAAGTCTAGATTGATATGATAGGTATTTAAGATGAACATATTCATGAATTCGCTTACATCCATCCATTGTTCCCATTCTTGATAGGTGTTATTGGTTTTACCATAAAATTCTTTAAAAGCATTCAGGTTATCCCAACTACCCTCTTTCAATTCCTCCCAGTTCTCGAACATATCAAGGTCTTCGAGTTTGTTGTAGTTAGAATAAATGTTGTCTTCATTGCTACGCTCACGAATATTGATAATGCCCATATAGTTACCATTCAAATACCATATAGCAGGTTGATAAGCTTGCCAATCAAGATCCATACCACCACGACGGCATAATAATTGGATGGCAGCATCTCTGAAATGACTCCAACAAAAATCGTTTCCACTATTGCGAAGCATAAACGATTTTATAGGTATACCGGGTTTATCGGGAAATATATCGTGCGAGAAATCTTTTGTTCCAAAACGCTTATTGCTGTAAATGGCAAGACTCTTCATCGGAGCTTCTCGCGAAGCTCCACCCATGACACGTGTTTCGCAAAGCTGATTTAAGACTGCACCATCATTCACATCAAAATATTCGAAGTTGATAGGTCGGCGCCAATCATGTTTATAGTTGTATGTATATTGGTTGTAAGTACCTTCTACATAGATACCAATCTTATCATCATAAAAGTTCTTATTATCGGTAGTGATAGAGACAACCGGCAAAGTAGCTTGACGATTGTGGAATATATATGAATGAGTTTTGGATATCAATGATACGCCATTGCGAGAAAATAGCTTCGCTTTGACAATGGTAGTCTTATTGATATAAACCGAAGTTTCTGACTGTGCACGAGTAGCGTTGTATTGCGGTTCGCTACCATTGAGGGTATAAGCTAGAACAGTTCCTTCGGGCGCATCATCGGGTACTGCAAGGGTCAATGTAAATGGCGATGAGTATAATCCTCCCTCAACACTAAACAAGGGATAAGGGAGAATAACATCAGTAGAAACTGAGCTATTATTGCTTTTGCCTGGTGTTGGTGTAACCATATAGTTCCAATTAGCACCACCATCTTCGGTACGACCATAAGCCACATCGGGCGATGGCATAGCAGCCATATTGGTTATTGCATCGATTTGAGTTCCATTGTTATCAAACAAGTACACGTTGCCTTTAGAACCACTTTCTAATCTGAAACTAGCATGCATTCCATTTTCTTCTTTATCGCAATAGATGATTAAGAATGATTTTGGTTGTAACATATGATAAGGCAATAGATAACTCGAACTATATTTAGACTTCGTTCCTAATCCATAATTCTGAATATTAACAGGCGTGTTTCCCGCATTGTATAACTCTACCCAAGAATCAGGATATTCATTCCAATCATCCATGATGATATTTAAGTTAGACTGCATCACTTCATTGATAACAATCTGCGCTTTAGTAACTGATGTATTAAAAAAGAGGACGATTAATATCGCGAGAAGTTTAAGATAGTAGTTGTGCATCATAATAAAAGAATAGTTGGTTAATAAAGGAACAATGGTGTATAATAGTATTTTGATATAAAAGTATAAAATAATAATTGATACACAGTATATTACCTCCATTATTTTCAAAAGAACTATACTGAATACATTATATTTCTTAACTTTATAGTTCGTTATATCATCATTTTGTTAATCTTTAAAATCAATCTACTATGAAAAACTTACTAGGTTGTTTGGGTGGAATAATCACCTACCTTGGATATATCACAATCAGTTTACTTGTAATGTGCATACTTGCATGGTGGCTGTGCAACATAGATCCAGATAAGACTTATACTTGGTATTCGGGTATTTGGCAGGGTATGTTTACTATTCCCAATTGGATACGTTCTTTGTTTTTCAGCAATGTACTCTATAAGGCAAATCTATATACAGCCGGATATAACTTCTGGTGGTTAATCATGCTAATATTTTCCGTTTTAGGTATTATAGGCGGAGGAAGAGGCAGATAACTTACTAAACACTCACACATCCTTTACGATATTACAATGGTTTGCAATTTAATATCATAAAGGATGTGTGGAGTATATTTAAAACGCTTAGGTTTATTTTAAATATAATCAATAGTAAACATCATATATCCTGCTTGGTGCAATTCGATTATCTTAGCATCTGTACCTTGAGGAGCAATTTTAAATTGAGGCAAAATCATTTCTGCAGTTATACCACATCGGTGCATTGTATTTATGCAAATATAAAAGTCAATTCCCCTATCCGATAAATCACGAACTCTATCTTTGAACTTAGTATCAATAGCACTGTTTAGAATTGATAGAATTGCTGTGCCCATAGTAACAACAGCCACTTTTTCTACTTTATCAGTAAGTTCTAATACACCTTCTGCTTCATCCATTATCTTCCACCATTTAGTGTCATCATTAAATGCAAACATTACTTTTTGTTTTTCCATATCGCCATTATTAAAAGAATAATACATACTTAAAATCATATCACAAAACGATAACATAAAACAGATAGAATGGGTTTAAAAAAGATGGTTGATTAGTTGGAATATTTGCTTGATATCAACTTTATATGCTATTGTTGATAAACTTGAAATAAAAAGTATAAAACTTGTTCTATAAAAACCATTTTGTTTTCTTTGTATTTAACCTACTAATAATAACAGCTTAAACATTATAAATCTACACACTTATGAAACTAAAACTATTATTTGTATTTGCATTGCTATCAACTGCTTTATCTGCACAAAAGAGCGCATTGACAATAAACAGAGATTTAAATTCTCTTATTGTAACCGCCGATTCTATATGGAATGCACAGCCTAAGAATACAGTTAAGAAACCAATTATTGGTATATCGACCGATGTTGCAGATGGTAAAACTAGAGTAAACAATACTTATATTAATGCGATTATTAATGCAGGAGGATTGCCTTATTTACTTCCGGTAAGCAACGACCCTATATTGATTGGTAATATCCTTGATAACTTAGATGGTATAGTATTCACCGGGGGACAAGATGTGCACCCGATATTGTACAATGAAAATCCTCATCAGAAATTAGAAACAGTATCGCCTGTACGTGATATGAGTGATCTGCTTTGGATTCATTTAGCTCTTAAAAAAGAACTGCCTATATTGGGTATTTGTAGAGGCGAGCAATTTATTAACGTGATGTATCAAGGTAGCTTATATCAAGATTTACCTTCGCAATACCCCACTGAAGTGATTATGCATCGTCAGGAAATGCCTGGTAATACAGGTTCTCACTATATTTATCTTACAGATAACACTCATTTAAAATCTATCTTGCAAGTCGATTCTATTCTAGTAAACTCTTTTCATCATCAAGCTGTGAAAAAGGTTGGCAAAGGATTAAATGTATCTGCCACTACATCTGATGGAGTTGTAGAAGCCATAGAAACTGTAAATGGAAATGTAATTGCAGTTCAGTTCCATCCAGAGATATTTGCTGCCGAAGGGAAGAAACCTTATCTAAACATATTTAGCGATCTTATAGAAAAGGCTAGAAACAAGAGATAATGCAAAGAAAACTATTATTAAACCACTCACAAGAAAAGAGATTGACTCTCTGAAAGCAAATCAAAAAGAAGAAAAAACATAGAGGTTCATAAACAATAAAAGCGCTGAATACAGCGCTTTTATTGTTTGAGGTTATTTCTTTGAAACAACGTATCCTTTATCATCCAGATATTTCTTCAATCTTCTTAAGTATTCTTCAGATGGCCCATCAAAAAATGAAACACCAGAAGCACCATTATCATATGCTTCATCTAAAGCCTGTTCGAAGTTATCTTTGATATCAGGGAACATGATGCCTGCATATATATCGGCTCTACCATTTACTGTTTGCACACTCTCTTTAACAGAACGTCCTATCCATTGAGGACCTTCGTAATAGAAGCCATTGTATATCATTGGGAAATAAGCATCTATACTCCAATTGCCCCAATCTTGGCGAACCATATTGCGTGCCATAGTTGGTCCTGGGAATACAGCTCCCGATATATATTTGTTTTCTTTCTTCACAGCCTCTGTAATTTTATCTACTACATTGGTAACAGCATCATATCTAAAATTCAACCACGATTGACTTTGCATAGGAAATTCAATATCAAGAGGGTTTACACCTGTTTGAGCTTTAAATTTTTCTTGGCAAACTTCGCAATAACAATAATCATACTCGGGCAATTCCTCAGTTTGCTTAATGCCATAGTTCTTCCATAAACTAACAGGCAAAACAACATCAGGGAAGCGAACATAGTCAAGATGCACGCCATCTACATATGGCAAATTAGCCTCTTTCAAATAGTCAGCTGCTAGATATTCGGCAACACCTTCTCTGTTGGGGCATAAAAAACGATAATAATCTACATAAGCAGGTTTATCATAAGATGATTCACCTTTACGATTGACAGCAAACCATTCTGGATGAGTATCCATCACTTCACGACGGTTTAATGTCCATTTCCAATAGTGAGCTTCAAGTCCTGCTTCCTTACATAATTTATAATGTTTTTCGCTATATCCTTCAAACAGAACTGCCGAAATGCCACATTCCTTCAACAAAGCAAACCATTCTTTATACTCCGCATCCGATTTATTCTTATCAACGCGCGACCACACCCAGTTTTTAACTTCGCGTGGTGCAATCTTGTCAACACTAAAGCGTCCATCATTATTTACTGTATATTTTACATGCTCATTAGGCAATATCACAGATACAATAAATGAGTTAGAAGTAGCCTCAACAGCAAGTTTAGCATCATTAGGTAAAACATCTAATTCAGATGGTTCAAAATGGAAATCCTTTACGTTTCTTATATAGTTCTTCTTTTTAGAGTAATTATCTTGTTGGGCATAAAACATTGTCCAAAGTAGTTTATAGGCTTCCATGTTGTAAGGATAAACAAATTGCTCTTTAGCACCATCTACTTTATTTGATGACAAGTATACAAATCCCCATCTTTCGGGCATATGAATATCTATTTTACCGGTTGGTGCCCACACCCAATTTTCTTCGTGTTCTTTTTTCAACCATTGAACTCTCGAAAAATTCATTCGCATATACTTATTCGCTTTCAATGGATTATCGAAGCTCATTTTTATTGCACGCTGCGGGATAGCCATTTCGACAATCCAATTTTTATCAGTATCCTTCGAATTATTCAAAGTACCATTTAAACCGATAGCCAGTTTTAATCCCGGACAATCCCATTGCATCATAAATTGTCCACCCGAACGATATGGCTTGTCCATGATTAAATCCATAATGGTGCCATATGCATTATTCTCAATTTCGAAATAGTTTAATCCATCGCCATCTGGATCTATAAAGACTTCAAAGTCATTATTATGATAAATGATCGTATCTCTCTGTTTCAGTGTAGCTTTGATATCCTTTTCGTCAAGAATAGCACTGATATATAGATAATCATCATCCCATAACATCTTAGCAGTTGTAGACATAATAGGAATTGGAAAGCCATCGCCACTAATATCAACAAATGGAGCTGTAGATGGAGCCTGTTGCCAGTCCTTCTCGTTTAACTTCCCATCAATCTTGATTTTACTAGTAGTGCGATAACATACATAACCAGGAGGTGTAGTTAGTCTTTCTTCGAATTTCTCTGTTAAGTTTTGTCCTTTTACTATTAAGGCTAAAAATAAAAATGTTGCAAAAGCAAATAGTTGTTTCATTATAGTATTAATTTATATCATTTCTTTAGGTTGTAAAACAAAAGGTGTTTGCATTGATTTATCTTTATGATTAAATATCACATTGTTAATCAATTAAAATATCTCCATCTCCTAGCAAAAGCCATCTGGCGTTTATATCTGGATATTTTATTAGAATCTTTTGTATATCGCTAATATTGGGATAATCGATACCGATTATTAAGTTCATGCCATGCGAAGGCTTTACCCCAATATATTCAACAAAATCAATTGGAGTGATAGAGTATTGTTCTATAATTGCTTTTAAGCGATTAGAAAAACAATTATTTAGTATGTGCCAGAATGAGTTGGGTAATGATATGTTATCAATATTAACCGCTGATTTGAAAAGCGAAGCAATATTCTCTGTTTCATGTCCTGCGTGTCCACAACCTATTTCTGTTACATAAAATATTAGATTAGGATGATTTCTTGCAAAATTAATAAACTCATTTACATATGGTTCTATTTCACTTACACTCTTAAAGGTTGTAGGAATGGCATAAGTATTTCCTTGCAGTCCACTCTCTTTTCCCATAACCGCACCCCATCCAAGAGCTGTATATGCAGCACCACTAGAATGTATTCCGGCAACATTAGATCCGAACACAAAAATCTCATTAGCACATAATGCTTCAATATTACTTGGGGTTACTCTATAAGATTCCTTATTTTTCATATTAGATAGAATACTTTTGTGTTTAGTACATATATTAAAGATTCACTAAGGCCAAAACATACTCATAGTATTGCATAAAAATGGTGTTGCAAAAATACATTATAATATGTAAGTATTATAATATAAGCTAGATAACCTTTGATTTAAAATATATCACCGTATAACGGAAAAGGGGAATAAAAGGGGGAATACGAGACTAACTTAAACAAATAAAGCGCTA
>CAMTPH010000060.1 GCA_947074345.1 uncultured Bacteroides sp.
TATACATTATATATTACACACGCGCGCGAAGAGAGCAGGATTTTATCGCTTTTGAAGAGTTTAAGATAGTGGAATTTGACCGTTGTAAGTGAATTTATAGCCGGAGTTTCACTAATTCAAGATCGACAAAGCTAAAGATTGGAGATAACTTTGGGAAAAGTTCATCTATTCTCCAACAATAATAGTTTTCTAAAAAAAATAGTTAGATCAGTTTTAGGCACAATAGATATACTAAAAAAGAAATCTCCGGATAATATATGCCTACATAAATTATCCGGAGATATATAAAATACTGTGTATGCGATATTAAATCTTACAATACAGATCTTAAAAAAACATTATCATTTAATACTTATTCAGTAATAACTTCATCTTTATCAGTTCTGATAACTTGCCATATAAGAGCTGCTATTAAACCACCAATTAGTGGAGCTAAAATATAAACCCAAATTTGCGACAAAGCTTCGCCACCAGTAAAAATTGCAGGACCAAAAGAACGAGCAGGATTAACAGAAGCACCATCAATAGGAATCATCACAATATTAACAATAGCAAGAGCCCAACCAATAGCTATACCCGCAAATCCTTTGGGAGCTTTTTTGCTTGTTGCACCTAAAACAACCAATACAAATAAGAAAGTAAATATTACCTCACCAATAAATGCCCCTCCCAAATGGCCAGTAGCATATTGATTAGCACCAAATACATTCCACTGTTGTGAAATAAGTCCAATAGCAACTGCACCAAGAATACCACCAATAATTTGTGCAATCCAATACATAATCATTTCACCAAATTTCATGCCACCATTCAAGAAAACACCAAAACTAACAGCTGGATTAACATGACATCCTGAAATAGGGCCAATAGCATAACACATAATTAATACTGCCAAACCAAAACACATACCAATAGCGGTAATAGTTATTGGGTTGCCCATTGTAGTAAGCATATCAGCGCTAACAAAAAGTTGACCAAAAACGGCACTACCGCAACCGAATAACACAAGTGCAAAAGTACCAATTAGTTCTGCAATGAATTTTTTCATAAAACTTTAAATTTTAATAGTTAATAAAAATATAGTAAAATCATTTATCACAACAAAAAAAGCACAACACCACATTATACAGTAACTGTATAATATGAATGTCGTGCTTTATTTATAAAAGAGGAATAAGTAACTATCCTCTATAAATTTTATCTATAAGAAGCGAACTAGTAATTAGCGTATTCCTCATGGAATACAACAACAGCTTCAATCCCTTTTCTAAAAATATCTAATGAAAAGTTCTCATTAGGTGAATGTATTGCGTCTGATTCGAGGCCAAAACCCATTAAAACAGTTTTGATACCCAATACTTGTTCGAATGTTGAAATAATTGGAATACTACCACCGCGTCTAACAGCCAATGGCTTCTTACCAAATGCTTTCTCAAAACCTTTTTCAGCAGCTTGATATGCAGGAAGTGATATAGGACATACATACCCTTGTCCACCATGCATAGGAGTTACTTTAACCTCAACAGTAGTCGGAGCAATAGCATGCATATAATCGACGAATTGCTTCGATATTTTATGATGATCTTGATTAGCAACTAATCTACAAGATACTTTAGAAAAAGCTTTAGAAGGCAAAACCGTTTTAGAGCCTTCGCCTGTATAACCGCCCCATATACCACATATATCGAATGCAGGACGACAGCTATTACGTTCGAGAGTACTGTATCCATCCTCACCAGCAATTTCTTTAACGCCAATTGATTTTTTATATTTATCCAAATCAAAAGGAATACTAGCAATCATTTCACGTTCGGCAGCAGGAACCTCTTCGACATCATCATAGAAACCAGGAATTGTAACACGCCCATTTTCATCGACAACTTTGCTCAACATACCACAAAGTACATTAATAGGATTACCTACAGCACCACCAAAATGGCCAGAATGTAAATCACGATTAGGCCCAGTAACTTCTATTTCCCAGTAAGCCAAACCACGTAAACCAGTAGTAAGAGAAGGCAAATCTGCTCCCAACATACTAGTATCAGAAACCAATATTACATCAGCTTCCAGTAAATCCTTATGCTCTTCACAGAAAGCTTCAAGACTTGGCGAACCAATTTCCTCTTCACCTTCGAAGATAAACTTCACATTGTTTTTCAACAAATCATTCTTTACCAGATATTCAAATGCTTTCACTTGAATAAAAGCTTGGCCTTTATCATCATCAGCTCCACGAGCCCAAATGTGTCCATCACGTATTTCCGGTTCAAAAGGATTGCTTTTCCATAACTCCAATGGTTCAGCAGGCATTACATCATAATGCGCATAAACAAGTACCGTCTTAGCGTTCGGATCAACTATTTTTTGTCCAAAGACAATTGGATTACCTTTAGAAGGCATTACAATAGCTTCATCTGCACCAGCTTCAATCAACAATTGCGACCATCGTTGGGCACAAGCCATCATATCATCATGATGTTCAGGTTTAGCACTAATACTTGGGATTCGAATAAGGCTAAAAAGATCTTCCATCATTTTAGGTTCATTCGTAGAAATATAATCTTGAAGATAACTCATAATTGCGTTGTCTTATCTAGTAAATAATAATCTAATATAGTCATGGCAGCCATAGCTTCCACGATAGGTACTGCACGAGGCAAAACACAAGGATCATGACGTCCTCTAACTTTGAGAGTTGTGTCAATACCATCAACATTGACAGTCTCTTGTTCCATCAAAACTGTGGCAACTGGTTTAAAAGCAACTCTAAAATAGATATCTTGTCCGTTGCTAATTCCACCTTGAATACCTCCAGAGTGGTTAGTTCGTGTCTCTATATGTCCATGGTTATTATAAAAAGCATCATTTTGTTCTGAGCCCTTCATTTTTAATCCTTTAAAGCCATCTCCATATTCGAAAGCTTTAGCAGCATTAATGCTAAGCATTGCATTACCAAGAGCGGCATGAAGTTTACCAAACACAGGTTGGCCTAAGCCTATAGGGCAGCCTTTAATTACACAAGTTAAAACTCCACCAATAGTATCGCCCTCTTCCTTTATTTTAAGAATAACCTCTTCCATTTCCTTGGCTTTGACTGGGTCGGGACAACGAACAGGGTTTGTTTCAATTAGATCTAAATTATAATTAGTATAATCAGAATCTAATTTAATAGGACCTACTTGAGAAGTATATGCAGTAATATGAATACCCAGTTGTTTTAAAGCAAGTTTAGCCAAAGCTCCGCCAACAACACGAGATATAGTTTCGCGAGCAGAAGAGCGTCCTCCACCACGATGATCTCTTATACCATATTTAACTGTGTAAGTATAATCAGCATGAGAAGGGCGATATACTTTTTGAAGGTTTTTATAATCGCTTGAATGCTGATTCTTGTTCCATACAATAAATCCGATAGGACATCCAGTAGATTTTCCTTCGAATATACCTGAGAAAAATTCGACTTGATCAGGTTCTTGACGCGAAGTAGTGATATCAGATTGTCCAGGGCGTCTTCTATTGAGTTCGTTCTGAATAAAATCCATATCGATTACAATTCCGGGAGGCAGTCCATCGACTACACCACCGATACCCTTACCATGGGATTCGCCAAAACTTGTAAGTCTAAATATGTTGCCAAATGAATTAAACATAACAATTAAGGTTTTGTATTTTGAAGGTTATTATAACCCATATAACAACAAAGATAACATTTTTATTAAAGTTGTTATAAAAATGATACAAAATTATACTTTCGATAATAAAATAAATAGTACGTTATTTCATAACAATAAAGATATAAAACACCAATTTAACTCTTATTTATTTACATACCAATTACAATTAGATGACTTCATTTTGACATTATATAAAGAGATGTAGTAATAAATTAATATACAAACAACCCGTAATTAAAATAAAACGAACATAAAGACACAATTAATCAGCAGATAATAACAGATATAAAACATACGAGACAAATAAAGGGATAAATCAATATAAGTCCATACAAACAAAAGTTATACTGTCAATAAATAACACCAACAAGTTAAAACTATCACCCAATCCCTTTATTTAACTATGTAATAGATTAATAAGACAAACAATACCCTCCATTAGATTGTTTCATAAGTAGAAAAGAACGTAATTTACAATGACTTTTATTCTATTAAAAACTTAAATCATTATGAAATCTCTATATAAATATATATACATGTACGCAATCATCATTGCAACATTATTTTCATGTAGCGATGATGTTAAAGATGATAGTTCAATCTATCAAGGTACATATCTGGGATCAAATCTAGAGTTAACAATCAGTGGAGTTCAAACAACAGGAAAAGTATTAGGAATAAACAAAAAAGGAGAATTAATTTTACAATACATTATACCCGGTGAATCGGTGATAGATATACCATTAACTTTGAAAGGAGAATGGTTAGAAGGTTCTGCAGCGATAACAAATGGTTCAGTAAATGCTAAAGGATATGTTAAAGACAAAAAGTTAAACATGAGTTTAGCTATTAACATAACTAGCCCTATAGTAGGCACATGGCAGATGTCACCACTAAAGACAGATGCAGAAGGCGCAATTATCTCTAGTCCCATATATATAAATGCACAACCTGCCAATACCATTGTTAACTTTATGGGCAAGGAGATAACATTATATGAACTGAGCAATCAACTAGAAACCATGCTAGGCAACTATGCTGCAGTGATAGAAAGTGTCACATTCAAAGAAGATGGATTTATTGTGTTTAAGTATAGAGATAGCAAACTAGCATCGTTGCCCGAAGGGTATATCCAATATAGTATAAAAGATAATACAATCTATATAATGCCCAACCTGATAAAGATTTTTGAACTAACAAATGCGACAACAGAATCGCGTTCAGAGATGGAAGTGGTATCAGAAATCTTAAGTATGCTGACCGAAGGAGCTCCATTAACTTGGAATATAGACAACAATAATCTCACTATCTACGCAACTAAAAAAATCATTAATCCATATTTCGTTATGCTAAAAGAACTATTACCATTGTTGCCTATAGATAACGAGTGGGTTAAAACAGTAGACGAATATTTTCCATATATATATAAGATATTCCAAACAACGACAACTGTTGATATTGGCGTATCGTTAACTAAATAATTTAAAAAGAGGATGTGATAATATCACATCCTCTTTTTTGATTTATCTAGAATACATATCCAAATCCCATATTCATGTATATGGGAAACATATCAAATTGGATGACAGTAAAATCACTCTTAAACACATCATTCAGTCCCCAAGTCAAATCGGCAAATACATTTAAATGTTTAAATGCACGCCATGAACCGCTTAACTGCGCTCCCCATGCAAAGTGACGTAAATCATCAGAGAAGTCATACGTAGCTTCGGTTACATTTATCTTTTCGCCCGTAGGATCTCCGTTGCGTAAATAACCATCATAAGCCGTACCCGAGAACTCACCATCATTCATATAAGAGAGAAACACCCCACCTTTAATTACCCATCTAGGAGAAATCTTGTAAGTGGCTAATACAGGAAAAGTAAGATAAGAGTTACGCACCTTTGTAAATACATGTCCGGTCCATGCACCTTTCATAAAACCACCATCGGCAGCAGTCATTTCCATATTGTAGTTCTTTACCTCAGCACGCGTTTTCATACCTTTATTCTCAAAACGAATACCTACCTCTGCTCCCCAATGAGGAGTAAACCATTTAGTAGCATTCCCTTCGATAGCAAATAGTAGAGTTGGATTATAACTTTCGAGTTTACGTATCTCAGCAGGAAGTGGTATAGGAGAAACACCACCAATACTTAATCCAGCCTTTAGTTCATACTCCAATCCACGGAAGGTAGATCTTATCAAATAAGGAGTTCTATCTTGTTGCGCGTAGCCCACTTGAAACAAAACGAATGCAAGTAGAGCTAATATATATCTTTTATTGATCATTGTCATAACAGAATAAATAATTAAAAATGAACTAGTTCAACTTCATCAACCAACAAAACACTACCAACAGCACCTCTAAAGAGATCACCATTGATACTCGAAGACATTACGATAGACACATTGTATTTACCTTCATTTAGTTTTTGAAGATCAATAGTCTTGCCTGGTTGCAATTTAAAGTAAACACTAAAAGATGTCCATTCATCAGTAACAACCTTATCTTCCTCTTTAATTCGAGCTATAGAAATCAAATTCGGACTTGTCAAGAAGTTACTTCCATCCAGATATTTCACCTCATCATCTGTTTCATAAAGAATAGAATAGAGATCAAACGAATCCGTTTCACCTTCTACTACCTTATTATTACCATCTGTAAAAACTGGGCCCGGTTTATATTTATAATACCCTTTTAGTCGAACAGGTATAAAGCTGAAAGGAACTCCAAAATGAGTAGCCGACAATGGATCCTTCATTGAATCTTTTGCAATAAACTCACCGATAAATAAACTACCAGCAGCAATAGGCATTTTAACAAGCTGTCCGGCCAATCCGGTTGACTTGGTTTCTAATCTCACGCAGTTGCCTTCTACACCAAAAGGATATGGAGCAGTAGGATAATCTTCAGGTAGTGTTTTACCACCAATAATTTCAAAAGCCGCATTAGCACTTGCCCATATGTATTGTTTCTTATCATTGATTACATCATAGAAGATATAATACTTCTGATTGCTATTCAGCTCATAATGCTCAAAGCTGTATTCAGTCGTAATACCATCATTATTGCAGGAAATAGTATACGTTTTGTGCCATTGTTTATCCTCAGAAGTAACTACATAAGTTTGAGGTTCAGAAAAGTTACGCGGTGTACCACTTGGCGGATCGATTGTAGCTCCAGGTGTTAGAATAAAATCTAATACGATATCAGTAGTTTGCAAATCAAACGAAGGTGTAATCATTAAGTAGATCCGATCATTTTCAATCCTAGGATCCATTTTAAGTATGTCACCTTCAACAATACACGACAAAATATCACATTCTGCATTTAGAGGTTCATTTTGTATACATGAAGCGAAACTAATCCCTACTAGCAGAGACAGTATCAGGCTTTTAATTTTCATTTAAGTCTAATTTAATTAATACTATAGTGCACTTCGCACAACAAAAAGGTCGCAAAACTATAATTCTATTTTTAAAAACTCCGATATGCTATTGTTATTAAACAAATTATAACGATTTCATTATTTATCGTCTTACATTAGATAAAACGATTTTAACGCTTAAAAGTTTTAAAGTAAAAATATAGATATACATTATTAATCAAACAATTATTCTATTTTTGCGACTGATTTTAAGATGAAACTTACTATAATATGAACTCACAAGATAGAAAAAGAATTATTGATCTTATCAATAGCGAAGTGATACCTGCAATAGGTTGTACAGAACCCATTGCAGTAGCTTTGTGTGTTGCTAAAGCAGTAGAAACATTAAACACAAAACCCGAAAAGATTGACGTACTATTAAGTGCCAATATATTAAAAAATGCGATGGGTGTTGGTATACCCGGAACAGGTATGATTGGCTTGCCTATTGCAGTTGCACTAGGTGCTATTATTGGTAAATCAGACTATCAACTAGAGGTTTTAAAAGACTGTACTCCAGAGGCTGTTGAATTAGGAAAAGCGATGATTGATCAAAAATGTATCAACATAACTTTGAAAGAAAACAACTCTGAGAAGCTTTATATAGAAGTAGTTTGCAGCCATGGCAACGAAACATCGACAGCTATCATAGCCGGCGAACACACTAACTTTATTTATCTTGCAAAAAACGATGAGGTTCTATTAAACCTAAGTCACGAGTCTAAACAAGATAGTGATAGTGATGCACCAATATTAAATTTAAGAATGGTGTATGATTTTGCGATGACTAGCCCACTAGACGAGTTAAGATTCATCTTAGAAACAGCCCGATTAAATAAAGAAGCAGCCGAAAAATCGTTTGATGGTGATTATGGTCACTCATTAGGCAAAATGCTTCGCGGCAGTTACAAAGACCAATTGATGGGCGATAGCGTATTTTCGCATATCCTTTCGTATACATCTGCTGCGTGCGATGCTCGTATGGCAGGAGCAATGATACCTGTAATGAGTAATTCGGGCAGTGGAAATCAAGGCATCTCTGCTACCCTACCGGTAGTTATCTATGCACAAGACAATAATAAACCCGAAGAAGATTTAATTCGTGCATTAACACTGAGTCATCTTACCGTGATTTATATCAAGCAAAGTCTTGGCAGACTATCAGCCCTTTGTGGTTGTGTGGTTGCCGCTACAGGTTCAAGTTGCGGTATCACTTACTTAATGGGAGGAACTTACGAACAGATTTCGTATGCCGTACAAAATATGATTGCTAACATTACGGGGATGATATGCGATGGAGCAAAACCTAGTTGTGCCCTTAAAGTGAGCACAGGTGTATCGACTGCTGTACTTTCTGCCATTATGGCGATGGAGAATAAATGTGTGTCTGCCGTAGAGGGAATTATTGACAATGATGTAGATCAGAGTATTCGAAACCTGACACGAATTGGCTCGCAAGCCATGAACGAAACAGACAGGATGGTTCTAGAGATTATGACAAATAAATAAGCAAAAAAAAAGTAACTCAAATAGAGTTACTTTTTTTGTTTTATCATTAATGACAACCGCAACCGCTTCCGCAGCCACCATCACCACAATCATCATCTTCGCATCCGCAGCTATCGCAGCCACAGCCACCACCACCAGACATCATTGTAATTACTTCTTGAATCTCTTCAGCAGTTGCTGGACGGTTTTCCACTACTTCACCTTCGAACAATAAATCTGCTCCGGCAAATGGGTGGTTCAAGTCTACAACAACGATTTCTGGTTTGATTTCAACAACAGTACCGTTCAATCTTCTTCCTTCGTTGTCCATCAATGGCACAACGTTACCTGGTACGATACGTTCTTCATCAAACTTACCATCAATTTCGAAGATTTCTTTTGGAAGTTCATAAACATGCGCTTCAGTATATTCACCATATGCTTTTTCAGCAGGAATAGTAAATTCAAATTTATCTCCTTTGTTAAGTGGGTCGATGTTCTTTTCAAAATCTTCTAAAGTAGTTCCTAAACCTGAAATAAATTGGAAAGGATGGTCAGTTTTAGCTTCTTCCATCATCTCTTTTTTACCATCTTTATCTACTGTATATAGTTTGTATGCTACACTAATGTACTTATTGTTTCCAGTTTCCATTCTATTTATTTATAAATTAGTTAATACTTGTAATACTACTCAGTGCAACAAAGATATGAATAATTTGTTTGTTGCTTTTAGCAATATAGTTTTAATTTCACAATTGATAATTTGAGTGTACATAATCCAAATGATAACTGTTAACTGTTATCGTGCTAGTTATATACATTCAACGTGATAACTATTAACAGTTATCGCATAGAGTACTACAAATTGCATGCCACTTATTACTTATCTGATATATTGCATATTAACTATTACCCATAAACGGCAGTAAAATAAAGAAAATGGCCATAAATAGTGGGTTTATAGAACTGCCATCATTTGCGATAGAGAGCCATGTTCAACAAATCGCTACTTAATAATGCAAAAAAGAAAGAAATTCACCCGAAAAGCCTGTCATATTTTCAGTTAAAACCAACTATTAGTCTTTCTTTTTTCGTATTTTTGTGCCATATGCACCTGTTTTTGGCATACAATTATTGAAGATTATTATTAATGAGAGTTACAGATTTGATAAATAAGAACGAGCAAACTGCTTTTTCTTTCGAAATACTGCCCCCACTTAAGGGAAACGGAATTGATAAACTATATAAAGACATTGATGCTCTACGCGAGTTCGACCCTAAATATATTAACATCACGACGCATAGAAGTGAGTATGTATACAAGGATTTGGGCAACGGAGTGTTTCAACGTAATCGTTTGCGCCGCCGTCCGGGAACAGTAGCCGTAGCTGCAGCTATTCAAAACAAATACAACGTAACAGCCGTACCACACATTCTTTGTAGCGGATTCTCGCGCGAAGAGACTGAGTACGTGTTGCTCGACTTGCAGTTTCTTGGTATAACAGACTTATTAGTTCTTCGTGGCGATAAAGCGAAACACGAATCATCGTTTGTGCCCGAAGAGAACGGATATGCTCATGCTACTGAATTGCAAGAACAAATCAATAACTTCAATAAAGGAATCTTTGTGGATGGATCGGAAATGAAAGTTACAAACACTCCATTCTCGTATGGTGTGGCTTGCTATCCCGAGAAACACGAAGAGGCTCCTAACATTGATCAAGATATCTATTGGTTAAAAAAGAAGGTTGAATTGGGCGCTGAGTATGCCGTAACTCAACTATTCTACGACAACAACAAATATTTTGAGTTTGTAGAGAAAGCTAAAAAAGAGGGTATCAATATACCAATTATCCCAGGCATCAAGCCGTTTAAGCGCGCTAATCAATTGAGCATGATTCCTAAAACCTTTAAGGTTGACTTGCCAGATGAATTGACAAAAGCAGTAATGGCGTGCCATGACGATGCTGCTGTGCAACAAGTGGGCATAGAGTGGTGTATTAATCAATGCCGCGAATTGATTGATGCTGGTGTGCCAAGCATACACTTTTACTCAATTGGTGCTGTTGATAGCATTCGCGAAGTGGCTAAAGTAATTTATTAATCTTTATAAATAGAATAATCAATCGTGCTATTTAGAGACATTGTAGGACAGGAAGAGATAAAACAACTATTAGTTCAGGAGATAAACGGGGGAAAGATTCCTCATGCCAAACTAATATGTGGAGGCGAAGGTGTAGGTACTTATCCTTTGGCCTTGGCTTATGCGCGCTATCTGATGTGTTCGAACCGAACAGGTAGTGATGCTTGCGGCACTTGTCCCTCGTGTATCAAGATTAATAAACTAGCTCATCCCGATTTACATTTCATTTTTCCGACAATCAAAAACAAGCTTAGCGATAGCTACTTGGCCGAGTGGAGAAAGATGGTAACAAAATCGGCTTACTTCAACTTAAATCATTGGTTGCAACAAGTTGATGCCGAAAATCAACAAGCCAAGATTTACAGTAAAGATAGCGATGAGATTATTAAGAAAATCAATCTGAAATCATACGAAAGCCCTTATAAGGTTTTAATCATTTGGCTGCCCGAGAAGATGGGTATCGAATCGGCCAACAGACTTTTGAAGACTTTGGAGGAACCACCCGAAAAGACTGTGATTCTTTTGGTGTCTGAAGCTCCCGATATGATTTTGCCAACGATACAAAGTCGTGCGCAACGTGTAAACATCCGCCCGATTGAAGAGAAATACATCAGCCAAATACTTCTTTTGAAATATGGACTGAATGATGTAGATAGTCAAGCCATCGCCCATTTGTCGAATGGTAACTTGATAAAAGCTTTAGAGGCTATTCACTTGAATGAGGAGAATAAACTCTTCTTTGAACTCTTTGTCAACTTGATGAGATTGTCTTATCAAAGAAAGATTAAAGAGATGAAACTATGGAGCGAACAGGTTGCCGGCATGGGACGCGAAAAGCAAAAGAGCTTGTTGATGTATTGTCAACGATTAATTCGCGAAAACTTTATCTACAACTTTCATCGTAATGAATTGAACTACATGACTACCGATGAAAGCAACTTCGCTACTCGATTTGCTCCTTTTATTAATGAGCGAAACATTATGGGTATTATGGATGAACTTACTGAAGCGCAACAACATATAGAACAAAACGTTAATGCGAAAATGGTATTCTTCGACTTCAGCTTGAAGATGATTGTACTGTTAAAGCAATAAATACATATAAATTATGGAATTTAAACTACATAATGGCGGTGGTGGCCTTTGCTGCAAAGGTTGCTCGCGACAAGATAAAAAACTTAATACTTACGACTGGTTAGGCGATATTCCCGGAAACGAGGAAGAGAGCGACATGGTTGAGGTTCAATTTAAGAACACTCGTAAGGGTTATTACCGCAATAGCAACAAAATCAAATTAGAGAAAGGTGATATTGTGGCAGTAGAAGCTACTCCAGGTCATGATATAGGTACAATTACTTTGACGGGTAGATTGGTGCCATTGCAAATGAAAAAGGCTAATCTGAAACCGGATGCTGAAATCAAACGTGTATATCGTAAAGCCAAACCGGTGGATATGGAGAAGTTTGAAGAGGCAAAGGCGAAAGAACATGCTACCATGATTCGCTCACGTCAAATTTCTTCTAACCTCAATCTTGCTATGAAGATTGGCGACGTGGAATATCAAGGTGATGGTAACAAAGCTATCTTCTACTACATTGCTGATGAACGTGTAGACTTCAGACAACTTATTAAAGTATTGGCCGAAGCTTTTCGCGTGCGCATTGAAATGAAACAAATTGGTGCTCGCCAAGAGGCAGGTAGAATTGGTGGTATTGGTCCTTGTGGTCGTGAGTTGTGTTGTGCAACCTGGATGACAAGCTTTATCTCTGTATCGACAAGTGCTGCTCGTTATCAAGATATCTCGCTTAATCCACAGAAATTGGCAGGACAATGTGCTAAGTTGAAGTGTTGCTTAAACTATGAAGTTGACTGCTATGTAGAGGCTCAAAAGAGATTGCCTTCTAGAGAAATTACGCTTGAAACTAAAGATGGTACTTTCTTCTTCTTCAAAGCGGATATATTGAGCAATCAAATCGCTTATTCTACTGATAAATCTTTTGCAGCCAACTTAACTACTATTAGCGGTAAGCGTGCTTTCGAGATTATTGGTCTTAATAAGAGAGGTATCAAACCTGATACTCTTGCACCTGAAGAGGTTAAGAAAGAGCCTCAAAAACCTGTTGACTTGGTTGAACAAGAGAGCTTAACTCGCTTTGACCGTGATCGCCGTAACAAGAATAATGGTGAAGGTGGTAGCAATCGCAACAAAAAGAAGAGAAGAAGCAACAACCGTCCGGTACAAGCTGATGGACAAAGACCTGTTCGTACTGAAGAGAACAAGCCTAAACAACAACAGGCGCCTCAACAAAAACAACAGCAACCTCAACAAAGACAACAACAGCCTCAGCAAAAGCAACAACAGCCCCAGCAGAAGCAACAACAACCTCAACAAAAGCCGCAACAGCAGCAACAAAACAGAGGTGGAGAACGCGATCAGTCACAACAACGCCCAAGAAATGAGCGCAGAAACAACAATCGCCCTCAACAAAATAAAGGTGAGAAAGGTCAACCTAAAGGCGATAACAAGCCAAAGCAAAACGATAGACCTAACAAAAAAGAGAATGAAGGCTAAACTATCATATCTCATCTCTCTGTTTATCGTATGTGCACTGACTTCTTGCACAGGAAATACCATGTATTATTCTTACTCTCCCACTCCAGCTGATGGGTGGGAGAAGAATGATACTATCTTTTTTCATATACCCATCAAAGACTCTTTATCGCTTATCCAAATTAACGCTGAAATAAGAAGTAGCGACATCTATCCCTATAAGGACTTATGGCTGATTGTAAGCCATAACTTCAAAAACAAGGAGCATTGGGAAGTAGATACGCTTCAGTTCATTTTATCGGATGATGAAGGCAAAAGAAACGAGCAGAATTGGAGTTGTTTTTATCCTAAAAGCAAAACTCTTAACCCCATCTTTGTAAAAGATACCGGCAACTATGTAATGAAAGTAAATCACTACATGGCCGATGAACACCTAAAAGGCATTCATAATATTGGTATGAATATTAGTAAATAGGAACTCTCTTTTTATGTCAAGCGGTTCTTTCTTCCTGCATCTATTCGCAAGAATATGAATAGTAGTATTGTGAATCCCCAAAGTGATGACCCACCATAACTAAAGAAGGGCAACGGAATACCGATTACCGGAGTTAGTCCTAACACCATACCTACATTTATAAAGAGGTGAAAGAGGAAAATACTCATCACTGAATATCCGTAGACTCGACCGAATGCGGAAGGTTGTCGCTCGGATATTGAGATAAGCCGCAAGATTAATGCCAAGAATAGCAACAATACAATGGATGAGCCTAAGAAGCCTTGCTCCTCGCCTATGGTACAGAATATAAAGTCTGTATCTTGCTCAGGAACATACTTAAGCTTTGTTTGTGTACCATTCAAAAAGCCTTTACCCGTTAATCCACCCGAACCAATTGCAATCTTTGATTGATTCACATTGTATCCGGCTCCGGTAGGGTCGTCTTCCATACCCAACAATACTTTAATACGTATTCTTTGATGAGATTCGAGTACATTGTCGAATACATAGTCGCTCGAATAGGTAAAACATACCGAACCAATAGTAAATATACCTATTAATAGATAGGACTTTTGTCGCTCGCGAAGACTCAAGTAAAACAAGTAGCAAACTACCAAGAAGCATAGTCCCCACTCTACCCAAACCAAATTGAAGTGAAATAAGTATTCGGATACTATATATGATACCGCAAGAACTGACAAACAAACAATAGCTATATTGCGAGTGATATCCCATTTCTTACAATATATACGCGGCATCATGGCGGTAAAGAATAGAATCATAAACAGCACAACTGATTCGCCTATTGGCGTAGGCGTATCGGCTATAAATACTTGATCAAAGCGAATGGCAAAGACAAAGTAAAAGACAGCACACAATCCTGAAAAGAGTACTACACCAGGCATACCTTCGCGATAAAACATCAAGAAGAAAGCAAAATAAACAAGAGCCGAACCAGTCTCCTTTTGCATAATGATAAGGAGCATAGGTAGCAATACAATTCCTAATACGACCAAGAAACTCTTAAACTTCTTGATTGAAAAGAGGTATGTATTCATATATTTAGCCAATGCAAGCGCAGTGGCGAACTTAGCAAACTCAGCAGGTTGCAGACTGACAGGGCCTAATACAAGCCATGACCTGGAACCTTTTACGTCGGGTGCTATAAAGATGGTGACTATCAATAGCAACATCAGCCCTATATATAAAATATAGGAGAACATATCATACATGCGGTCTTCGAGCATCAATAAGACAAAGCCTAATCCAAAGGAACAAATAATCCAAATGAATTGCTTGCCTGCACGTGTCGAGAAGTCAAGGAAATCTCTATCGCCATAATCGTAACTGGCTCCACATACACTAAACCAACCTGCTATAATAAGAAGCAGATAGATACAAATCGTAACCCAATCAAGGGTTTTCCATAGACTATCGCTCCTCCTCACCATAATATATTACTCGTTTACTAAAGTCGTCTGCTAGTTGTTGACTACGTGCAGATAACTCACCATTTATATATTGTTCCATTAGTAATGTACCGATTGGTACACCATAGGTGGCACCAAATCCACCGTTCTCTACATAAACCGCAATTGCAATCTTAGGATTATCCATTGGAGCAAATCCCATGAATACAGAATGGTCTTTCCCGCGATTTTGAGCTGTACCTGTTTTACCACAAACCTGTCCTCCAGGAAATATTGATTCAGCAATACGACATGTACCTCCAGTAACTGCAGCTCGCATACCTTCAACGATAGAAGTGTAATGATCACTAGACACAGTAGGATATTTCGGTATCGTATAATTAGCATCTAAAGCATTATCTTCAATCCCTTTTACAACATGGGGTGTAACAAAATGTCCACGATTGGCAATGGTAGCAGACAGATTAGCTATTTGGAGGGGTGTAGTAGTAATCTCACCTTGGCCAATAGAGATACTTATCACCGTCAATCCATTCCAACGACCGTTATAGGGTTTATCATAAAATTGTGCATTAGGAATAAAACCTCTACTCTCACCCGGTATATCAATTCCTAATCGATATCCAAAACCTTGCGATACCATATGGTCTTTCCAAACAGTAATCGCATTCTGAGGAGAACCATACTTCTTGTCACCAAACATACGATATAATCCCCAACAGAAATAGGCATTGCACGATGTAGCAATAGCAGGTACCAATGGCAATGGAGAGCCATGTGCATGACATCCTACTCTTAATCCGCCATATATAAAAGCGTTGTAGCAAGGAAACGATGGAGAGTTTTCTTGAATAATATCTTCTTCTAGAAAGACAAGTGCTTGCGCTGTCTTAAAGGTAGATCCTGGAGGATATGTTCCCTGCACTGCACGATTGATAAGAGGTTTCTTTTTATCACGTTGCAACATCAAGTGGTTCTTTCCTCTCTGTCTACCAATCATCAAGTGTGGATCAAAGTCAGGCGAAGAAACCAAACATAAGATTTCACCTGTTTCGGGTTCGATAGCCACTATACTACCAATCTTATTTTGCATCAACTTCTCGCCCAACATCTGTAGTTGGATATCTAATCCCAGGGTTAAGTTCTTGCCAGGAACGGAAGGTCTATCAAAAGCACCATCCATATAGTTGCCTTGTATACGGCCATGTGCATCACGCAACAAAACCTCTACTCCTTTTTCGCCACGCAAATAGCTTTCATAAGACTTCTCTACACCTTGCTTACCTACATAATCACCGCGAATATAGTAATCATCATTCTCTATATCTTTAATAGACACTTCACCAATATCACCTAATACGTGAGCTGCTGAATTATATGTATATTGTCTGATAGTGCGGCGTTGAATATAAAAACCCGGGAACTTAAATTGCTTTTCTTGAAACACACCACACTCTTCGGATGATAACTGCGACAGAAACATCTGATGTGTATAACGAGAATAACCCGGATTACGACGACGATCTCTCATGTCGGTCATAATCTTTAAGAACTGATCTTTATTTAATCCAAGTGTTTGGCAAAGATCGAGTGTATCAAGGTCATTGATTTCTCTTGGGACTACAGTGATATCGTAAGCAGGTTGATTAAATACAAGCAACTGTCCGTTACGATCATAAATAGCTCCGCGCGATGGATATTGTATCTTATTTAAGAATGCATTACTGTCAGCATTCTTCTTATAATCGTCTGTTGAAATTTGCAATACAAAAAGACGTACTAGATAGATTAGCACTATAACAATAGCAGCCCCACCTATTACATACTTTCTTTTTTCGAGAACATAATCTTTAATCATAACTATCTACGAACTCCTTCTACTGCTAGTATACAAGCAATGGTTAAAACTGAACAAGCTATGATTCTCAGCAGCAACATCCAAAGAGATGAAAATGAAAAGAACTCGATTGTGAGAAGCACAGTCAATTGCACAACGACACAAACGATAGTATATTTGAAGAATGAGCTAAACCCTAGAGACTTTAAAGAGGGTACAATACTATCCAATAAATCGCGTGGTGTAAATAGTCTTAGAAGTGTAGGGCGCACAAAGGCTAGAAACACACAAGCAGCAGCATTCATACCAGGTGTATTCGAAAAGATATCAATGATAATCCCTAGCAGAAAAGCCCACAACATAACTACGTTGCGAGAAACTCCAGAAGATAGTTTTATAATAAAGTATATATAAAGAAAGGGAGTAGCAATACCTAATATATGAATATGATTCAAAATCAAGACTTGAAGTAGAACCAATCCTATAAACCAAAATATCTTATATAGCGTATCTGTGATCATTTACGAAGTGTATTTTTCTCTAATTCTTTTTGTTCTTGTTGATTGTTGCGTGCAATAACGCGCACGTTGTATAGTTTACCAAAGTCAGTAGCCAATTTGACTTTCAATGAATATGACAAACCATCATTCGAGTCGTACATATCATCGATGGAACCTACAATAATTCCTTCGGGAAAAACTGTTGAATAACCACTTGTTACAACCGTATCGCCCAATTTAAACTCAGCATGTCGTGGCACATCGCGAAGATAAGCATATTGCGAATCTCCATTCTCCCATTTTAAATGACCAAAGTAATCGCTCTCCTGAATCTTACAACTCAAACTAGATTTACTATTCAGGATAGGGATGACTAACGAAAAAGAAGGAGAGGTTTTATATACGATACCCACAACGCCATTTCTATCAACAACTCCCATATCGGGCTTAATGCCAGATGAAGAGCCTTTATCGATAGTAATATAATTGTCAATACGATTTAGACTGTTGTTTACAACATTGGCTTTATAGATGGTGTAATCTCTTTCATTCAAAGCACGAATACTAGAGATTTGCGCTGTATCTAATTTAAAGTCGGTTAATGCACTTTCTAACTTTGCTATTTGCTCTTCTAACAACATATTGCGATCCAACAAATCATCGTTTTCTGATTTTAAGTGAAAGTATGAAGTTATAGAACTAGTTACTCCATATATATTTCCGCTTACAGCATTGGCAGAAGTAAAATAAACACTCTGTTGATAGCTATTAAAACGAATCAATAAGATGAAGCAAACTACTTCGAGTAGTAAGAACAAAAACCAGTGATTATATTTAATTAGAAAGTTAAGTAGATTGCGCATAAGAAAAATTAGATACCCATACTATTTATACATCAATGCCCAATATAGCATTTCTCGAAAGAATAGCCATATTGGAGCATTGTTATGTGTTTTATTTATTAACGCATCAAGAAAGAGAAACGATCTACATTCTTCAAAGCGATACCTGTTCCTTTAGCTACTGCGTGAAGAGGATCTTCAGCAATGTGGAAAGGTATGTTGATTTTGTCTGTCAATCGTTTGTCTAATCCACGAAGCAATGCACCACCACCAGCTAGATAGATACCGTTTTGAACAATATCAGCATATAACTCAGGAGGTGTATTTTCTAGTGCACTCAAGATAGCTGTTTCAATTTTAGAGATAGATTTCTCAATACAATGAGCTACTTCTTGATAGCATACAGGAACTTCCATTGGAAGAGCAGTAATACGGTTAGGACCATGAACGATATAATCTTCAGGAGCATCATCGCCAAGTTCAGTTAGGGCAGCACCTACATTAATCTTGATACGTTCGGCCATACGTTCACTCACTTTTACGTTGTGTTGACGGCTCATGTACTCTTGAATATCGGCTGTCAAATCGTCACCGGCAATACGGATAGAGTTGTTAGACACGATACCACCCAATGAGATTAC
>CAMTPH010000061.1 GCA_947074345.1 uncultured Bacteroides sp.
TTTTTCAATTTCCAATGAAGCTTTACGAGCGCGAGTACCTGCAGCTTTGTTTCCGTTTTCGATTTGTGCATTTGCATCTTTGTTGAAATCAGCTACTAAAGCTGAGATTTTTTCTACTAATTCTTTCATGATCCTTTTTTTATTATTTTGTTAATAATGTTAGGCAAAAATACATTCTTTCATTAAAATATTGCATAAAAGCTATGTTTTTTTTGAAAAAATATACTAAAAAATGCCATGAATAAGCAGTTTCATCTTTTTTGCCTACTTTTGTAATCATGAAACGGTTGTGTAATAATGATTTTATCCATGTTTTGATTGCTGAAGGTGAACATCAACAGCAAGACTTTAAGTTTGAGATTTCTGATGCTAGAAAGATAGCAAAAACACTATCAGCCTTTTCGAATACAGATGGCGGTAGGTTGCTAATAGGAGTAAAAGATAATGGGAAAATAGCAGGTGTACGTTCTGATGAGGAGATTTATATGATTGAGGCAGCTGCCCAATTATATTGTAATCCAAAGGTTGATTTCATGTCACAAACTGTTCATGCAAATGGTCGTACTGTTCTTATTATTACTATTGAAAGATCTGCATCGAAACCAGTATATGCTATCGATGAAAACAACAAACAATTAGCTTATATCCGAATAGATGATGAGAATATTTTGGCTACTCCTGTGCACTTGCGTGTATGGCAACAAGAAGATAGTGTTAAAGATCAACTGATAGAATTTACTGAAAAAGAGCAAACGCTTCTGAACATGCTAGACGATGGTATGTTTATATCACTAAACCAATATTGCCGAAAGACAAAAATAAATCGAAGAGTTGCCGAACATTTATTGGCTAAATTTATACGTTATGATATTGTAGAGCCTATCTTTGAAAATCATAAATTTTATTTTAAACTTAAGTAAAACAAATGAATTAATATGGATTTGATATATTCTTGGATTGATATGATTAACGATGTGCTTTGGACTTATGTCTTAATTGCATTGTTGTTGGGTTGTGCTATTTGGTTTACTATTAAAACTCGATTTGTTCAATTCAGAATGCTCAAAGAGATGATTCGTTTGCTTGGCGATTCAACCAATAAGCATGATGACCATAAAAAACATATTTCCTCTTTTCAAGCTTTTGCAGTTTCTTTAGCTAGTAGAGTGGGTACAGGCAATCTAGCCGGTGTTGCTACAGCAATTGCTATTGGTGGCCCAGGAGCTGTTTTCTGGATGTGGATTATTGCTTTGGTGGGCGCATCGAGTGCTTTTATAGAATCAACACTTGCTCAGCTTTATAAGAAAAGAGGCAAAGATTCTTTTATTGGTGGTCCTGCTTACTACATGCGTGATGGGTTAAAAAAGCCATGGTTGGGTGCAGTGTTTGCGGTTTTAATATCAATAACTTTTGGGTTTGCTTTCAATTCAGTGCAGAGTAATACAATTTGTGCTGCAGTTGATCATGCTTTCGGTTGGGATACTACAATTGTTGGAATTGTGCTTACTGTTATGACTTTGGTTATCATCTTTGGAGGAATTCAACGTATCGCTAAAGTAAGTAGTGTGATTGTTCCTTTTATGGCTTTGGGTTATGTAATTCTTGCTTTGGGAATTGTTCTCTTTAATATAACCAAACTTCCTGCAGTGATTGAATTAATTATATCTCACGCGTTTGGTATAGGCCCTGTTATTGGTGGTGGATTAGGTGCTGCTTTGATGCAGGGCATTAAACGAGGGCTGTTTAGCAATGAAGCCGGTATGGGATCTGCTCCTAACGTTGCAGCTACAGCTAGCGTTTCTCATCCTGTAAAGCAAGGATTAATTCAAGCATTGGGCGTGTTTACTGATACTCTTATCATCTGTACATGTACAGCATTTATCATTCTTTTTAGTGGTGCTCCGTTAGATGGTTCTATATCTGGCGTACAGCTTACTCAATATGCTCTTAACAATGAGATTGGGGCTGTAGGTGGTATTTTTATTGCTGTTGCTCTGTTCTTCTTTGCCTTCAGTAGTATTATAGGCAACTATTATTATGGTGAAGCTAATATCCGTTATCTCACAAAAAAGACATCGTTAATCTATTTATATCGTCTGCTTGTAGGAGGGATGGTATTGTTTGGTTCATTTGCAACTCTAGAAATTGTATGGAGCTTGGCCGATGTTACTATGGCATTGATGACACTTTGTAATTTAGTTGCTATTGTTGGATTAGGCAAATATGCTTTCCGTTTGTTAATTGATTATCGAAGTCAAAAAGCTAAAGGTATTAAGAGTCCAGTCTTTACAAAAGACAAGATGTCTGATATCGAGAATGAACTAGATGCTTGGTAACTTCTTTTTCAACGTATTTTTTGCATAAGACTTTGCCGAATATTACTTTTGTAGAAAATCTATAATATTTAGAATATAGTAAATTATTAATATGATACAAGGCAAGAAGTTTATCTCTCCCGGTGCATGGTTTTCTATGATATATCCGGCTGATTGGAGTGAGTTTGAAGAAGGAGAAGGTACTTTTCTTTTTTACAATCCCGATGTGTGGAATGGTAATTTTAGAATCTCTGCTTATAAAGAAGAAATGGTTATGAACTATGGCAAACAAGTTGTTGCCAATGAACTTAAAGATAATCAATCTGCTCAAAAGATTACTGTAGGAGACCTTGTCTGTGCATATAGTAAAGAGATGTTTGAAGAAGAAGGCGAATATTATACTACTCACTGGTGGGTAACCGGTATTGATAATATTGCTTTTCAGTGCTCTTTTACTGTTCGTAAAGGTGAATCTGTTAAACCAGCAGAGTCTATTATTTCTTCGCTTGCTATCAGATATGATGGTAAAAAATATCCAGCCGAAATTATTCCTGTACGCTTATCTGAGATTTTCTTAATTAATGAATCTTACGAATGGGTGGTCAATACAGTAAAACAAGAATGGAGTCAACCATTTCAAGGTACTGAAGAAGACTTACCAAAGCTGCAACAAATTGTTGATAGCGGATTGATTGGCAAGAAGAAAAAAGATGAATGGATGGCTGTAGGTATTGCACTTTGTGTGATATTGGCCGATGAAATAGAAGGTATCCAATGGATGACTTTGGTTGATGGTAATCGCGAAGCTCCAATTCTGGTTTACAACGACCATATTATCGATCCGATGAAGCTGGTTTGGAGTAAAATTAAAGCCGGAGAGCCTTGCAACATAGAGGCTTCGTACAAAGAAGCTCTCAACTTTGATAAACAATAATTTATGACTCCATATTTACAAGTCGATAGCCTAACCAAGTCGTTTGGCGATTTAGTGTTATTTGAAAACATATCTTTCGGTATTGCTGAAGGCGAGCGTATTGGTTTGATAGCCAAAAATGGTTCGGGCAAGACTACTTTACTTAATATTATTGCTGGAGAGGAAGGATACGACAGTGGTGCTGTTGTGTTCCGTCGCGATTTGCGCGTAGGATATCTAAAACAAGATCCTTCTTATCCTGAAGATTTAACTGTACTCGAAGCTTGTTTTCATCATGGCAATAGTACAGTTGAGTTGATTAAGGAGTACGAAAAATGCATGGAGACTGAAGGTCATCCAGGTTTAGCTGATTTATTGGCTCGTATGGATCAAGAGAAAGCTTGGGAATACGAACAAAAGGCTAAACAGATTCTTTCGCAACTTAAGATTCGTAACTTCGATCAGAAGGTTAAACAATTATCTGGTGGGCAGTTAAAGCGTATTGCTTTGGCTAATGCTTTGATAACTGAACCTGATTTGTTGATTCTTGATGAGCCTACCAATCACCTCGATTTAGATATGACAGAGTGGTTGGAAGATTATCTTCGTCGTACTAACCTTAGTCTATTAATGGTTACGCATGACCGTTACTTCTTAGATCGCGTTTGCAATGAGATTATCGAAATAGACAATCAGCAATTATATCAATATAAAGGGAACTATAGTTACTATCTCGAAAAACGTCAAGAGCGTGTAGATGCTAAAAACGTGGAAGTAGAGAGGGCAAATAATTTATATAAGACTGAATTGGATTGGATGCGTCGTATGCCACAAGCACGAGCGCATAAAGCTAAATATCGTCAAGATGCTTTTTATGAATTAGAGAAGGTTGCTAAACAACGTTTCAATAGCGATAACGTTAAGCTCGAAGTCAAAGCATCGTATATTGGTAGCAAAATCTTTGAAGCCGATCATCTTTATAAAAGTTATGGTGACTTAAAGATTCTCGAAGACTTTTCTTACATCTTTGCTCGTTACGAGAAGATGGGTATTGTGGGCAACAATGGTACTGGTAAATCTACTTTCATTAAGATATTGATGGGGCAGGTTCAGCCTGATAGTGGTACTGTTGATATCGGTGAGACTGTTCGTTTTGGGTATTACTCTCAAGATGGATTGAAGTTTGATGAACAGATGAAAGTGATTGATGTGGTGAATGAGATTGCTGAGGTTATAGAACTAGGCAATGGTAAGAAGTTGACTGCATCGCAATTCCTTCAACATTTTCTCTTTACACCCGAAACTCAACATAGCTATGTGTACAAATTGAGTGGGGGAGAGCGTCGTAGATTATATCTCTGTACTATCTTGATGCGCAATCCTAACTTCTTGGTGCTCGATGAGCCTACCAACGATTTGGATATCGTAACGTTGAATGTATTAGAAGATTATCTACAAAACTTCAAAGGGTGTGTTATTGTGGTATCGCACGACCGTTACTTCATGGACAAGGTGGTCGATCACCTGCTTGTCTTTAATGGTCAAGCTGATATTCGCGATTTTCCAGGTAATTATAGCGATTATCGTGATTGGAAAGAGGCGAAAGAACAAAAGGAGAAAGAGACAGATAAACCACAAGAGGAGAAAACAGCTCGCGTTCGTTTAAATGATAAGCGCAAACTATCATTCAAAGAGAAACGTGAGTTTGAGCAACTCGAGAAAGAAATCTCCGAACTTGAAGAAGAGAAAAATAAAATAGAAGAACTACTTTGCAGCGGAACACTCACTGTTGATGAATTGACAGAGAAATCAAAACGTTTACCTATCGTAAACGATTTGATTGACGAGAAAACCATGCGCTGGCTCGAATTAAGTGAAATAGAATCATGAATCTAACCAACTATCATAGTCATTGTTTATTTTGTGATGGTCGTGCCGATATGGAGGCCTTCATTCGTTTTGCTATCTCTCAAGGATTTAGCTCTTATGGAGTATCTTCACACGCTCCATTGCCTTTCAATACACATTGGACTATGGAGTGGGATCAGATGGATAATTACTTGGCAGAGTTCAACCATGTAAAGGATAAATACAAAGACAAGATCGAGTTTTATGTAGGTCTTGAGATTGATTATTTGAATGACGAGAGTAATCCTGCTTCTACCTCTTTTCAGAAACTACCTTTAGATTATCGCATTGGCTCGGTGCATCTATTGTATAATGATAAGAACGAAGTGGTCGATATCGATGTTTCGCCTCAAGTGTTTCGTGATATTGTTGACACACATTTTGCAGGCGATTTAGATCGTGTCATTAAGATGTATTACAAGCGCCAACTACGTATGATTGAGTTGGGCGGATTTGACATAATAGGTCATGCCGATAAAATGCATTATAATTCAGAATGTTATCGCCCTGGTTTATTAGACGAACCATGGTATAATGAATTAATGAGCGACTATTTTGCCACCATTGCTCAATATGGATATATTGTTGAAGTCAATACGAAGGCTTTTGATACTTACAAAACTTTCTTCCCAAACAAAAGATACTTCCCTTTAATGAAGGAATTGGGTATTCGAGTTCAAGTAAATAGTGATGCTCATTATCCCGAACGTATTAATAATGGACGCAAAGAAGCTCTCCAAGCATTGCATGAAGCAGGTTATCGGTCGGTAGTTGAACGTCATGCTGATGAATGGGTAGACGTGCCAATCGAACTATAATCGATTATTTAATATAAACAGAAACGCTAATAGAAAATTTGTTTTATTCTATTAGCGTTTCTGTTTTTTATATACTTGTATTTTGTACTGCGAAACTTTTGTTTCAGTGTGTTGAAACTTTCTTTCCACCGCACCGAAACTATGGTTTCAATACGCTGAAACTAATGTTATTCTACACGTTTACATTTGTTGGCTACTAAGAACTCTTTTATCGTATTCTCCCAATTGCCTTGAATTATAATATGATGATTGCCCAATGGGTTCTTTAAGAAGTACTTGACAGGAGTATTTAACTTTACACGAACTTGAGTACGACACATATTGATGTAATTTGTGTTTTCAATCAAGTTACCGGTCGATACATAAAACTCATCAAGACTTTCGTTTCCACATCTAAATATTGTAACCTCTCCGGTAGGCATTAAGCCTTGAATAGCTACGCCACTTTGTGTCTCAAAATGGTTGCGAATAATGAAACGTTCAGTTTGATGTAGACCAATCGTGCAATGTCCGAATATGATTTCATTTTTATCTTCCTTTATCATCGATGGGTTTGCCATGAAACCACTAGCGCCGGTCAATGCTTTGACAACCATTAATGTAAATAATGATTGTAAGTCTCCTTCACATCCGGCAATAATACCTTCGTCGTTGAGAAGAGCCAGAGCCAAACATCCTGTAGTCTTTGTACAACCAATCAGGTTAAAGCAGCTCAATGAGATTGCGTTCAAATTATTCTCTTCGCATATCAATTTAATAGCTCTATATAAGCGCATCGCTTTTCTTAAGTCACTGTCTGATGCCTCTCGAATAGCTAATGCTTGAGAAGAGAAAGCAATGCATGACGCTTCTACATCAGCGTCAGAAATTGTTTCAAATTTCTCGTGGATTGTGTCTAATGGAATATCTATACAATCAATTCCCCATCTTCGTTTTGCTAATAAGTAATCAACATCACTTGCAATAAGCCAAGACGATGGAGTGCCAATAACACCAACACGCTGTCCTTGGATAGAACGTTTAGCTTTGAAATTGTTGTATAAGGCATAAATACGCTCTACCGTTTTGTTATAATCGCCATGAAGTATCTCACATCTCATACCTTTTGATCGAAACCAAGCAGATATTTCGAGAGAGGCAGCAAGCGAATTCTGTAAGCCATCGGTTAATAATGCAACAGGATGAGTTAGGGATTCGAAGTGTTGTACAATTAGTCTTTCTACACCGCCACTGGCAATAAAAAGCAGTTTGAAATCATCATCAGATAGTTTATCAATATCTTGACAATCTATAATGTTGATGGTGAAATTCTTTTCAAGCTCGCTCAATAAAGGTTCGTGAACCTTAATCATAGTTGCCGATTTAGTCAGCACTGATGCGAACATCACAAGATTTATAGTCATTTCAATTAATATTTTTGATTTTGGCCTAGGCAAATGTATAGTTTTCTTTCTACATATTGTTTAGTTTTTAACCTTGATAAGGTTTTTAAAGTATTTATATCTAAGCAAACGATTTATTGTGTACATTTGTGCCTCAAAATATAACGTTAATAATAAAATATATACCCCAAATATATGCCAACTATCTCTCTTCGCGGAAACGAGATGCCTGCATCTCCTATCAGAAAATTGGCTCCTTTGGCCGATGCAGCCAAACAAAGAGGAGTGCATGTCTTTCATCTAAATATTGGACAACCTGATTTGCCGACACCACAAGTGGCGATTGATGCTATCAAGAATATTGATCGTAAGATTTTGGAATATAGTCCAAGTGCCGGTTATCGTAGTTATCGCGAAAAACTAGTGGGGTATTATGCTAAATTTAATATTAACCTTACAGCAAATGATATAATCATCACTTCGGGTGGTTCTGAAGCTGTACTGTTTTCGTTTCTTGCTTGTTTGAATCCAGGCGATGAAATCATTGTTCCTGAACCAGCTTATGCCAACTATATGGCTTTTGCTATATCTGCAGGTGCAGTTATTCGTACTATTACTACTACAATAGACGAGGGATTCTCGTTGCCTAAAGTAGAAAAATTCGAAGAGCTAATCAATGAACGTACAAAAGCTATTTTGATTTGTAATCCGAACAATCCAACAGGGTATTTATATTCTCGACGTGAGATGAATCAAATTCGTGACTTGGTTAAGAAGTATGATTTATTCTTATTCTCAGATGAGGTTTATCGTGAGTTTATCTATACGGGTTCTCCTTATATTTCTGCTTGTCATCTTGAAGGAATAGAGAACAATGTTGTTTTGATTGATTCGGTTTCTAAACGATACTCAGAATGTGGTATTCGTATTGGTGCATTGATTACAAAGAACAAAGAAATACGTGATGCGGTGATGAAGTTTTGCCAAGCTCGTTTAAGTCCACCATTAATTGGACAAATTGCAGCTGAGGCTTCATTGGATGCTGGCGAAGATTATTTGCGCGATACCTACGATGAATATGTAGAGCGTCGTAAATGTTTGATTGATGGTTTGAACCGTATTCCTGGGGTTTATTCCCCAATACCAATGGGTGCATTCTATACAGTAGCCAAATTGCCGGTAGATGATTCTGATCTATTTTGTGCTTGGTGCTTATCTGAGTTTGAATACGAAGGTCAAACTGTCTTTATGGCTCCGGCTTCTGGTTTCTATACTACACCGGGAGCAGGTATCAATGAAGTACGTATTGCCTACGTATTGAAAAAAGACGATTTGAATAGAGCATTATTTATTCTTTCGAAAGCACTTGAAGCTTATCCCGGACGAACAATCTAATTAAGATAGACAAAAAGCATGTCATTATCTCTTTTTATAGCCCGCAGACTCTATCGTGATAATGATGGAGGAAAACGAGTTTCGCGTCCTGCTGTATTGATTGCTATGATAGGTATAGCAATTGGTTTAGCTGTGATGATTATTACTGTGTCTGTAGTTATTGGTTTTAAAAATGAAGTACGCAATAAGGTAACCGGTTTTGGCTCTGATATTCAGATTACCAACTTTGATGCTGTTCGTTCTTACGAAACAATGCCTATTGTAGTCAATGATAGTCTTATTGCCTCACTTTATAATCATCCTGAGATAAAACATGTTCAACGCTATTCTACTAAACCGGGTATTGTTAAAACAGATGATGCTTTTCAAGGAGTTGTATTGAAAGGCTTTGGACCAGAGTTTGATAATGCATTTTTTAAGAAACATCTCATTGAAGGAGAGATACCTGTCTTCAGCGATACTACTTCGACTAATCAAGTAGTTATTTCAAAACCAATTGCCGATAAACTCAAGCTTAAACTTGGTGATAAGATACTAACATACTTTATTCAAGACAATGTACGAGTAAGGCCGATGACTATAAAAGGTATCTATCAGACAAATTTCGCTGAATATGATAATCTGTTTTTATTGACTGATATTTATACCGTAAACCGTCTTAATACATGGCAACCAGGACAGGTAAGTGGTGCTGAAATACAAGTAAACGACTACAATCAATTAGGTGATTTTACTTATCAACTAGCCGAGCAATTAGATAAAAAGGAAGATAACCTGGGTGGAACTTATTTTGTTCAGAACATCGAAGAATCTAATCCTCAGATCTTCGAATGGTTAGCACTTCTTGACTTAAATGTGTGGGTTATTTTGATCTTAATGGTTGGAGTAGCTGGCTTTACAATGATATCTGGTTTGTTGATTATCATTATAGAACGCACCAATATGATTGGTATTCTAAAAGCACTAGGAGCTAATAACTATACCATCCGTAAAGTATTTCTTTGGTTCTCTGTCTTCCTTATAGGAAAAGGTATGTTGTGGGGAAATGCTTTGGGATTATTATTTTATCTAGTACAATCACAGTTTCACATATTCAAACTAGACCCTGAAAACTACTACATCGATTCGGTTCCAGTTACTATGAATATACTCTATTTTATACTGATAAATGTAGCTACCTTAACCGTTTCAGTATTGATGTTGATTGGTCCTTCATTTTTGATAACAAGAATCAATCCTGCTACATCTATGCGTTATGAATAAACACTTGCTATCTTCTTTTGAATTCTTTGGTGCCTTTAAACAACAAGTTTAGTTTAAAACCTAAAGTCTGAAGGGGTTGTAAGAAATCAAAAAGTGGAAGTAACGCTACAAATCTAAGATTGCCACCTAAATTCTTATTCGTTTTATTCAAGATGATAGCTTGCATTATATAGCGGCTTATCAAGAAGATAAAGCAAAGCGTAAGCATGAGCCATTGATGGTTCAATATACTTAATACCATTCCACCAATACAGCTTAGATATAGAAACAATCGGGTAGTTGTTTCAAATCCTAGCCACAAGTGCTGTTTGCCTTTGAAATAGTTAGAAGCAATATAATAGTTTAGCTTTTCTTCTTTCCAGTCCTTCAATCTGCTGATTGTTTGTATCTCAATAATAGAATCGACACTAGTTTCAACTCTTGTATTATTCTCGTTTGCTATTTGATTAATAAACAAATTGTCTTCACCTCTTAGTAGATTTAGTTGATTAGAGAATCCTTTTTCGCGAAAGAATAACTCCTTACGATAAGCCATGTTTCTACCAATACCCATAAATGGTTTGCCACAAAGAGCATATCCTAAGTATCTTACTGAGTGAAAGAATAAGTCGAAAGTTGTTTTTCTATTCATCCAGCCTTTTGTCTGTTTGCAGTTACTATAGCCTAATACAATATCAGTATCAGGAGTGAAGTTACGAGCCATCTGTTTCAACCATTGATTGCTTGTAGGTTTGCAGTTAGCCTCTGTAAACACCAACCAAGGATATTTACTAGCTTTGATACCCAATGTAGTAGATATCTTCTTGCGACTAATATATCGTGAACTTTCAGGAGTAAATGTATGATACAAATGTGGATATTGATTCGATAAAAGCTTTAAGATATCATCGCTTTCATCAGTAGAACCATCATTTACTACGATTACTTCAAACTGTGGATAGTCTTGTTCGAGTATTGCAGGTAGGTTTCTACGAAGGTTGTATGATTCATCGTGTGCACATATGATAATTGATAGAGGAGGTAGTTCTTCATTGTATACAATCTTTCCTTTATCTACAGCTTTACTGTGGCTATTAATCTTATTGTATAGCCCCGTATAATAGATAATTTGAATAATTAGCAATAAAAAAGCTAAGGCTAATACTGTTAACTCTATTTGATTGAAAATAAGAATTGTCTCCATATTTGTATGTGTCGTTTATACATGCAAAAATAGACAATTCTAAGTATTCTATTGAGCTAATGTGTTAGTTATTTTTCGTATCCAAGTACTCTTTTTTGAATATATTTACAAATAATAGAAATAGAGATAGAAGTAGAGGACCAAATATGATACCCATAAATCCAAAAATAGAGAGACCTATAATCACTCCGAATATAGTGATAAGTGGATGTATATTTGCTAATCTCTTTTGCAACAGGAACCGAATGAAGTTATCTAATTGAGCTACAACTATAACACCATATGCAACCAATCCTATAGCGTCAAGCCATCTTCCTGCAAGCGCCATATAAAAAGCAAGTGGTATCCATATCACCGATGTTCCAACTACAGGAATAACTGTTGCAACACAAGTCAATAACCCCCATAAAATAAGACTTGGCACTCCAAAAATTAAATATCCTATAGTGGCTATACCTCCTTCAATAATGGCTAATAATGGTATGCCGATTGCGTTGGAGCGAACAATGATGCGGATTTGATGCAATACATGTTGTTTGTCAGCAGGTGTAAATGGCAGTATATCTTTAATGTAATCTTCCATATTACGACCTCCAATAAGCATAAAGTAAAGCACAAATACAACTACAAATACATTAATAATGAAGCTGCTGATTTCACCCATAATGGCTTGTCCTATTATTGGAGCTTTAGAAACCATCCAAGAGACAGCATTACTACCTAATATATCAAATCCAAATCTAGACTTTATGTAATTTTCGGCTTCCTGAATAGGAGCAATAATTGAATCTACCGTAATGTGTACAGTTTCAAGGCGGTTTATAATTAACCAGACAGTAAATGATAAAGGAATTAAAAAGAAAAAAAGTACTTCACAGGTTATTAGCAAAGCTGCTTTACTCCGCTTCATATTCTTTTTTTCAGTCATTCTGGTCATTTGCTTTCTTACTAATATATAGATAGTAAAAGCTCCTAATAACCCACCCATAAATGGAGTGACCTCTTTAAGAAGTACTATTCCCATTATTATTATAATGGTAATTAATGAGTATTTAATATATTGATCTCTTGTATTGCTGCACATAGAGTCCTTTATGTTTATTTATTTTATGTATTATAAACATAAAGGACTCTTAAATGGTTTTCTTTTGATCCTATATTTCGGGTATTTCGATGATTTGAGTATCCGGAAAATGCTTAGATAAGTAGTTCTCTATATATTGTCGAGTATCATTTTGTATGGTTTTATCTTCTACACTCGGATAAAGATTGTAAGCCACTGCGTATAGTTTTATATTCCTATTGCGAATAGCTTCCAAACTAAGTAATGTATGATTGATACTTCCTAACTTGCCCGACGTAACAAATATCAGCGGATAGTTATTATCTACAATATAGTCAATTGTTAGATAGTCTTCGGTCAATGGAACCATTAAACCACCGGCTCCTTCTAAGAGTAGAGTATCATAAAGATTGCTCAGTTCAGCAGTTGCACGTTTTATTTTGTTGAAGTCGATAGCTCTATTATCAAGTCTTGATGCAAGATGAGGAGAAGCCGGATAAGAGAATATCTCAGGCATCGTCAATCCTTGTTTATCTTCTTCGGTATAGTCGATGTTCATAATCTTACGATGTAAATCTATATCTTCCGAATATCCTACATTGCCTGTTTGTATCAATTTCTGTGTGATAACAGATTGTCCTTTATCCATCAACATTTTGGCAATTATTCCTGTTGCATAACTTTTGCCTGCATCGGTATCAATGCCACTAACAAAATATATATTCTCTTTCATACTGATTTCTTTTTAGCAATAATATAGATAGGGTGATAGGTTAGTCTTACACCTTGCTTGGTAGTAAATAGTTTACCATACTCTTCACAAAACTGAATTAATATTCTTGGTGTCCATCGTTGGTTGCTGATGCCCGTAACACCGGTCTCTTTAAGATGGCGTAATACTTGTTTTGGCTCATCGAAGTATTGTTCAATGATTTGTTCATCAGCATGAATTATATCATACTTATCAGATAGCGATTGAGTAATCTCTTCAGTAGTAAGATAAGAAAGCCCTTCACCAGTCGTTTCACGTATCTCTTTCATGTTCTCTTTGCCAAAAGTAGTGAACGCTAAATATCCATGATCATCAAGATGCTCTGTACTTTGTTCGAAGAACCCCATTGGGTTATCAAACCATTGAATGGTAGAGCACGAAGTGATTAGATTATTGTTCGAAGGAAGTTCAATAGACTCGGCATCACCAACTATATAGTTTACTTTTGAATCTAAAACCTCTTTACATCGATTAATCATCTCTTCGCACAAATCATTGATAGACATATCCGATGGGTTGAATTGAGTATGTAGCATTTGCGAGTAACTACCCGTGCCACAACCAAACTCAAATATCTTGTTGAACTGACTTGTTCCTTTCTTTTGATTTAATAGAGAAACCATGCGTTCAGCTATTTGATGTTGAATGCATGCTTCCTTTCCATACGTATGAGCAGCTTTACTAAATCGTTCGGCAATTAATCGTTTATCCATAATCTGTCTAACACATTCGTAAATAGTTCTTTGTCATAATGACCTTCATCACCCATATGTATCTTAATATGAGTGTTGCACCATGCTAACTGTTGGTTTTGTGCAGGAAATATACGATCATTCGTTCCAATGTATACTTCATCCCACTCAAAAGATGCGGGTTGCGAAGATTCATAGAATTTCTGTATATCAGCCAATTCTATTTTCAACTCATCAACACTTCGTTGTGGTTCTACCGATTGAAAATATTTATAGTCGGCACCACTAGTACACATCCGTCTTTGAAACTTCTTTAGCGTAGTTTCATTTAGTCCATCAAGTGTACCATTATAGATAGCAGAAGGAATACCTTTTGCATCATCTATTGGGTAGGGAGTACCATTAACAGCTATCTTCTTACCAACAGTAATATTCTCGGGAAAAATGGATTGTGTAGCGACCCATACCCCCATAGACCAAGCAACAATATCTATACGTTGATATCCATTTAACAATGAATAATCAAAATCGAGCGTACGATAATCGTAGCAAATCAATAAGTCATGATTTGTTGGTTTGTATTCTAAAAAAGGATGTTTATCCATTCCCCAACCGGCAAAGAAGAGTAATAGATAAGGTTTATCTTGTTTTATGATGAATTCTTGTTGCATAATAAACGTTCTTATGAATTGATACGAAGCATTTCAACCTCACTAATGGTTGGAATGACTTCAATTAATCGTTCAATGTCTGTTTGACTAAGTTCAGCAGTTAGCGAAAAACGAATACGCGAAGTACCTTCGGGCACAGTTGGTGGGCGAACAGGCAATGCATAGAAACCTTTGCGTTGTAGCAACTCGGCAGTCAATACAGCCACTTTACTCTCACCAATAATCATAGGTGTAATATGACTATCAGTAGGGCAGCTATATCCTTTTGCTAATAAGGCATCTTTTAATAGGTTGCTTATCAGCGTAAGGTGTTTGCGCTCATCTTTCAAGTTAGGCAATCGCTCTAATAAAAACGAAGTCCAAGAAAGCGTAATAGGAGGTAAAGCTGTTGTAAATATCAGTGTACGCATCTTGTTGATAAGATATTCGCGTACAATCTTTTTGCAAACAATGTACGCACCAGCTGATGCAAGCGCTTTACCAAATGTACCCACCAAGAAATCAATCTCTTGAATACAATTCATCTCTTCGGCTACACCCAAGCCTTTATCTCCGCGAACACCAAACGCATGAGCCTCATCTACATAAAGCAGCACATTGAGATAGCTCTTTTTAAGTCGAACTAACTCATTTAAATCGGCTTTATCGCCATCCATGCTAAAGATGCTTTCGGTAACAATGATGATTTGTTCGTAAGAGCTATGATGTTCAACTATCAAGCGTTCTAGTTGCTCGTAGTTATTGTGTCTATATCTGATACACTTTGCCGAACTTAAACGAATGCCATCAATCAAACTAGCATGCACAAGCTTGTCAGCTAGAATCAATGTCTGACCATTGCACACAGCAGGTAGTATACCCATATTGGCATGATAGCCACTATTGAATATCAACGCACTCTCTGTCTCAAACAAATCAGCCATCTGTTTTTCTAATCGATCATAGGCGGCGTAGTTACCCGTAAGCAATCGTGAAGAAGAACTGGTAGGCTGAAAAGTATCTTTATTGATCGAAGTCAAAAACTCCTCTCTGAAATCTTCTCTACAAGCCAAACCGAGATAATCATTCGATGAAAGATTGAGCATGTGCATCCCTTTCACAGTTACCTTCATACCTTGATGGCTAATTTGTGGAAGCGAACGCAAGTTGCCTGTTGATGCTAATTGTTGCAGTTCTTGCTGCATTCGTTCGTAAAGGTTCATAGCTCACCTACAATTTTAATCATACCTTGAGTTAGCTTCGTTAGTTCTTCTTTCGAAATAATGAAAGGAGGCATCACATATACCAATTTACCAAATGGGCGAATCCATATACCTTCTTCAACAAAGCGACGTTGCATATAAGCCATATCAACCGGTTTGTGTAGTTCGATAACACCAATAGCTCCCAATATTCTAACATCTTTTACAGCCGGCAAAGCACGAGCAGCAATTAGCTCTTTGTTTAGTTGGGCCTCAATGCGATCAACATTTACTTTCCAATCTGACTCTAACAAGAGTTTAACAGAAGCAGCGGCAACAGCACAAGCTAACGGATTTCCCATAAAAGTTGGCCCATGCATAAATGCATGTGGAGGATGATTTGAAATCATATCGGCCACGTGATTGGTGGTCAATACAGCCGAAAGAGTCATATATCCTCCGGTCAATGCCTTCCCAATACACATAATGTCGGGTTCAATTCCCACATATTCCCAAGCAAACAACTTACCTGTTCTACCAAAGCCGGTAGCTATCTCATCAAATATGAGTAGTATATTATATTCTTTGCAAAGTTTAGCAGCCTCTTTCAAGTATTGTGGATGATAAAACCACATACCACCTGCACCTTGTACGATAGGCTCTACTATAAAACCGGCTATTTCATCGGCATGCTTTTCAAACAATTCTCGTAGTGGTTCAATATCTTGTTCGTTCCACTCACCATCAAAGCGCGATGAAGGCTGAGGAACAAAATAACGTACAGGAAGTGATGAACCGAATAGGCTATGCATTCCCGTTTCAGGATCGCACACAGACATTGCATTCCATGTATCTCCATGATATCCATTGCGGATAGTTGCAAAGTTCGATTTATCAGGTTTGCCTGCTGCATATTGATATTGAATAGCCATCTTTAAAGCAACCTCAACGGCTACCGAACCAGAATCTGCATAAAATATCTTTTGCATAGCGGGTGGGGCAATAGCCAACAACTGTTCGCCCAACTTAATAGCCGGATCGTGCGTTAAACCACCAAACATGACATGTGCCATCTTCTTTGTTTGATCTTCAATCGCTTTGTTCAGTACTGGATGGTTATACCCATGTACAGCACACCACCAAGAAGACATTCCTTCGACTAATTTTTCGCCATTGCTTAGTGTGATGGTGCAACCATCGGCACGTTCAACTTTGTAAGTGGGTAGTGGGTTGGTAGTCGATGTATAAGGATGCCACAGATGTTCTCTATCAAAAGCCGAAACAGGTAGTTGATAACCACTGTCCAAAATCATAGCTTTATCTTCGGCTACTTTTGAGCCTAGTGTAGTAAGTAGATCGCCTACAATTGCCGAGTTGATACCGATATACATTGACTTCTTCATCGCCTCGGGTGATAGTTGCGCACGACCACCGGCAAATCGAAGGTAAGCAGTTGGGTTGATAAAACGGAATAGAGCAATGGTTGTCAACACTTCTTCGTCGGTCAAGCGAACTTGTTTTTCGAGTGGAGTGCCAGGAATAGGGCTTAATAGGTTAATAGGAATAGAACCCACCTCAAGTTCACGTAGGGTATAGGCAAACTCAATGCGTTGCTCCATACTTTCGCCCATACCGATGATGCCACCACTACAGATATCCATACCCACTTTGCGAGCAGCAGCCAGTGTAGCTAGTTTTTGCTCTTGCGTATGAGTAGAACACAACTCACCAAAGTAAGACGGTGCTGTTTCTAAGTTACAGTGATAGCGAGTAATACCGGCATCAAAGAGAGATTGTAACTCTTGTTCATTAAGAAGTCCAAGTGATGCACAAAGTTGGATGGAACTTTTCTGACGCATTAAACGAGTCGATTCGCACAACTGCATCATTTGTTTAGGAGAGGGTTTTCGTCCGCTAGTGACGAGCGAGAAGCGGGCTATGCCTTGCGCTTCATTATATTGTGCCTGTCTCAAACACTCTTCAGGAGATACGAGGTCGTAGACATCGGCGTTGGTTTTGTAATGAGAAGACTGTGCGCACCATTTGCAATTCTCAGGGCAACGGCCCGATTTAGCGTTGATGATAGAGCACATGTCAAATTCACGATAAGATCGTTTGACGGTAATTTCGTGTGCGGCTGCATAAAGAGCCTCTTTGTCGGCTGTATTGGCAAGCCACGATGCTTGCTCGGGGGTGATATCAACCCCAGCCAACACATTCTCTTTCAATTCTTCTAAAGTCATGTGTATTGTAGATGAAATGTTTTGTACAGATTTTTGTTTACTAAGCGATTGCTCAGTAACATTATAATGTAGTTGTCCGATAGTAACTTGTCGGCCCAAACTTGAGAATACAGCATATCCTTTGCGACTCCATTGGTGGAATCGTGCGTAGGGTGTTTGGTTGTGACTGCTTTTCCTCATATACCGATTTTGTAGAACTATGTGAATGGCAAATGTACAAAGAAACTGTTAACCACCTAATCTTAGCTATTATTTTTTATCTAAATCTTTTTATCATTCAGTGTTTACTACTAATTTTGTGAATAACCACTATCTACATGAATTTACTAGATAAGCGGTTTGATAACTGTTAACTATTATCGCGTTAAACCTATACACTTAGCACGATAACAGTTAACAGTTATCATGTGATTTGTTCTATTCTACAAATCATTTATTAATAGACTATATCTTTATCATAAGACACTGAATATAAATGAAAATACTTCATACGAGCGATTGGCACTTAGGACATACGCTTTACGACTTAGACCGCTCTATAGAGCAAAAGGCTTTCTTAAAGCAGTTGGCACAAATAGTGCAAGATGAGAAACCTGACGCAATGGTGGTTAGCGGTGATATTTATCATACGGCAACCCCTTCGGCAGCCGCACAACGAATGTATACCGATGGGTTGATGAAAATTCATCAGGCTAATCCCACTATGGCAAT
>CAMTPH010000062.1 GCA_947074345.1 uncultured Bacteroides sp.
ATTTAATTAGCAAACTTTTCAAGAGAAAAGTTTAAAAGTTTTTTAGAACCACATCGGCAGATACATCTCACGGTTACTGACTCTCTTAACGAAAGGAACCGACAAGACAATCTTAAGGATTGCAACGCTTACAGAATTTCAATGTTCAAGGCTCAGCGTCTCTTGCTAAGCGGATGCAAAAGTAGGGCAATTATCGACCCATACCTAACATATGACGACATTATTTTAAAAGAAATATTCATTTAACTTTTAAAACACTGATATGTAGTAATCTAAAAACGCACTTTTTAGAATGGTTAAGGAATGTACTTTTACAGGCACTCCTTATAATATATACGTGCGCGCGTAGAAGACAAAATAAGGGCCGAATTATCGGTCCCTGTAATTGAATAAACAACGAAGATTGTGCAATTGTTTAGCGCAAACGATACTTTTTATTCTAAAAATGCAATATCGCCGCTATAGAATACTCAAACAGCTTATTTAAAAAACCAGATAAGGTAACCCAGCGTGATAACTATTAACTTTTATCACGGTAGATTACCTTATTCAGTAAGCCATATACCAAGCATTGCGTTTGGCAGTTGCTTTAGTGAAGTTATTTTTTGAGTAATGCCACTGGCAAATACATTTTTTGCTCGTGTTGATTTCTAAAATAGACGATTTCTATTTCATGCGCATTCATCTTCTTTGATAATTCGGCAAACGCCTCTTCAAATTCATGAATGTTGTTCACCTCATATCCACCAATACCCAACAGCACATCGTTTGACTTAATAAAATCGCGAACCGGAGAGTTATATTCAACATCAACCACATAGACACCACGCTCCGAATCCATGCCGGTAGCCGATCGTTCACCTAGTGTTGTAAGACTTTTCAGTGTAAGCCCTTGCCAGTTGACCAACTTATCGGCAGCCGATACTTCCATCTTTATCACTTGAGGAAAATGAGGTTGCTCGGCCATTGCCTTCAGTCGAGAAGAGGTAACACCAAATCTATCCATGGGGAAGTTATTGAATCCGGCAAGATGAATGATAGTCGAATCGGGCACCGTATAATCGCCAATAGATGGATTGACAAATTGAATATCGGCAACCACAGAATGAGCATCGACACCACAATCAATGGCCGTTTGATAAGTAAGACTATCGGTAAAGATGTTATGATTGACCATTGTTCCCCAATCGTTCACCTCGATAGGACGATATGGACGCATCACAATATTGTGCATAAACACATCGCGACAATTATCAAACCATACATGTGGGTGGAGCGTGCTGTTGACCAATATATTGTTTGTTACAATACGGTCGAATCCTTCGCGCAACTTAATACCCCCGTTCAAACAAAGGTTATTGTAGATGTGATAGTTCGATGAACCATCATCGAGATCGATATCCCATCCACGGTCGCAACGGAAACGATTATTGCGTATCACCACCGTTTGGCGCGCATCGGCCAATGGTAAAGTTGGTTCTTGATTGGCATAACGATACATAGCATCGGCATTTGCAAACCAAAAGCGATCGCGCCCCCATGAGTTAAACGAACCATGATCGCCCGTTTCTTTTACCGTATCAAAAACATCGTTGAACTCAAGTATGTGTCCACCCCAAGTACCTTCGCTGATATTGATACCCGCACGAGGCACATCATAAATAGAGTTATGCGACACAGTGATGTTGCTACACATAGACAACTGTACACCAGCCACTTGCTTTTCGATAGTACCTATATGATGGATCAAGTTATTGTTTACAGTACAAAAGGCAGGATAATTAGATGACTTTGGTCCAACAGTACGGTCGATAGTTTTAAAATCATTGCTTGCATAATAATCGAACAGTGGAGAACGAACAGCATTGGGGTCGCCAACAAACAATACAGCAGATGCACCTAGATTTGTAAACAAGCAACCATCAACCGTATTGTTACGATTATAGTTAGAGAAGAAAACGCCATTGCCACCTAAGTTTACAAAATCGCAATTACCAATAAAACATTGTTCGGCACCATCAATCAAGAATGCACCACCACGATATACCCCCCAATCACTACGAAGCAGTTTTTCGAACGATTCCATAAAGGTACGTGCAGTTTGCTCGAAGGTGATATCTTGAAAAGTAATATTGGTTATAGGTCGTTGTTCAGTACCGCGCAATTCAACAAGATGTTTCAATTGAGGCACTTCAATAGTAACATTCGAGAGATCTACCCCTTCTTGAGGATAAAAGTAGAGCACACCAGTTTGATGATTGAAGTACCATTCGCCCGGTTCATCCAACTCTTCGAAGATATTCTCAACCATACGATCGTTGGCACTAATACCCTCATGACGATTGTTTTGCCAACCGCCTTCCAATTCTAGTTTACCGTTCTTATCTTTCCCCTTTATTCTAAAATGCATGCTACCCCAATCACGGCGATGACTAGCATGCATATATCCACCTTCGGGATTGCTCCATGTTGCAACCCTTTCAGGAGAAGTAGCATCGGCAGACACACCACCAAAGCGCACTGCGTTAGCGTCGAAGTTTGGATAGCGAGCCATGCGTTGCAACTTACCATCAACTACCAATTGATCGAAAACAGTTGGTGCATCTTTGACAGAAGCCTGCATAATGCCCTTTTGATAAGGAGTCCATTTAAGCTTTAACGGTTTAGCACCACTGATGCACGCCCTTTCGCCCGGATAAGATTTAATAGTAATCTTACTCTCGCTATGCTTTTCATCAGCCATCCACACAATGGTTGTATCTAAATAGTGAGTACCCTCGCGAAGATAAATAGTGATATCACCATTCAAGTTAGCTACTGCCTGCTTGGCACGATTCACCGATTTAAACGGAGCCTTTATTGTACCTCGATTCTTATCGTTACCATCAGAAGAGACAAAGACTACAGTTTGAGCTGCAGCTACCTTTGAGATAAACAGTAAAGAGAAAAGAAGCAACGTCTTTAATTTGCAATAAGATAAATATTTCATAAATCAAAAATTCTTTCAATTAATAGGAATAGTAACAATACTTGTATCACCATCGTCAAACATCAAAGCAGCAGCCAACACACGTGGTTTACCATCTTCTATATAGATAAATGGGCGTTCCATGCGATGTGGCTTAAGTAATTTATCGGTGCCTGCCTGACGAATATCTTTCTGTACCAATTTAAAATCAGTAGCCTTCTCCCAACTTGTGCCATCGGTCGAAGTCATCAACCCCAAATAAGAGTGTGCATGAAAGACGGTATAAAATCGTTTACGCTCCTTATCATACCAGATAGAAGCATCTTCTGTATCCCAATCTTGAATCATGGGTTCAGGTTGAATCACAAATCCTGTATCGGGATAGTTGGATATAGCTACCGCTTGATTGCGTTCAAACTTAGTAGTACCCGGTTTATCGCCTTTGATAATCATATAGTAGCGACCATCACCACCTTGAGTAATCGCAGGATTGACTACCAATGTTTCGATAGGACCAGCAGGTTCCAATATAGGATGATGATTTATAGTCCACTCCCCATCAATCGAAGTAGCCGTAGCGATATATGTTCGCTGGTTGGTTCTCAACGGTTTCCAGTTAGGATGGTCGTATCCCAAACGACAAGTCTCTATAAGTTCCGCTTCATCAATCGGTTTATCGAGATGTGTGCTGATGAAATAGATATAATACTTGCCATCAAAATATTTAATCTTCGGATTGTGTGCCGTAATTAAATCACCCGCTTTATAGACTGATTGATCAACATTGATTAATGTCTTTGCATATCTATAAGGTCCTTCGGGAGAATCGGCAGTAGCAAGAGCCACTTCAGAGTTGGTTAACCAAGAGAAGAAACTCTTTGATTTGGGAAATCTAGAATAAATAAGATGATACTTGCCATTATCTCCCTTAATGATGGAGTTACACCAATTATAATATAGAGAATCATGAAACAGCTGGTCGGAAGTAATGGGAGCCAACTTATTAGAGATAATTAAATCATCACTCTTATGCGATTGAATCTTCCAGATGCATCCTATAAGCAGCAAAATAACAAGAATCAGGACTTTTGTTTTCATTGGTTTAAGTTACAATATTAAGTGTTTATTTTTTCTCTAGCGTAAAGCAATCAATATCTGGTGCCCAAGTATAAGAACTCCCCATACGAATCGTATTGTTGCCCGCAAGCAAAGTTATAGGAATAGAGACCTGACTCATACAATCAGCGACCAATGGAATATCAATACTAGTAAGTTTGCCATTAACATAAACCTCTAGTTTGCGTCCACTTATCTCGAATTGAGTTTGCTCGAAAGGAACATAGTTGATATGCATTACATAATCTCCACCATTCATACTATACACCTCATCCCATTGGGCATAATTATCAGATTCGCCACCCAAATTGGTTACAATCATTTGCCCCGAAGCAGTTGGATGAAACTTATACCCAACTGTTCTTTTATCTTTTCCTAAATCATTAAATTGATTTAAGTAAGCCCACTCAGCCTCATAGCGAACAGGTTCGAGCCTTTGTTCAGCCTCAATAAGCAAGAACTTAGCACTTCGTGGAGCAACTTCCATAGCAATAGCATCATTCGTTTTGATCTTTAGCTCTTTTTGAAGAATCAAATCTCTAACTTTAATCTTGCCTGCCATATCAAAGGTAGTTATCGGTATATTAAATGCTTTCACCTCATCCGAAGGATTGTATAGCGCAACTGCCCGTTTTTTGCCTTGCAGTTGTTCTACATCTTTCACTAACACATATACATCACCTTCGCGTTGTACCACATAAGCTTGGCGTGCCAATTTATCTTGATTGAGAGCTATCAATTCATGATTAGTCAATAGTGTCAACGAATTTGGGGAGATAGTAGTCAAATCGCATCCTATCAGTAATGGAGAACTCATCATACACCACATACCCATATGAATCTCTTCGATGTTAGCAGGCAATCCTCTACCCATTTCGAGCATATCCATATCGTTGAATCGACCATGACGTGCATAGGCCGATAGATATAAGTTTTTATTAATAATAGACTTTATTGAACCCCAACTCGGATCTATATCCGGACTTATACGCCATGAGTTAGCTTGCTCCATCACCCAAGTGCCAGGAAAAGCCCAGCGGCAAACATTGACCGTTACATTTTTAGTGGTATATTGACGAATGGCTTCGCATATCTCTGTATAACGTTTCTCTTCATCTAAATTCAACAATTGACCAGCACCACAATAATCTATCTTAATAAAATCGAAGTCAAGTTGATTGAAGAATAGATCAATATCATTTTTCTCGTTTCCATAAAGCCCTACTTCGATACCATTGCGGTCGCCATCCCAAATAGAGCCACAAGTATTACAACCTGCATCCGAGTAAATGCCTGCTTTCAGACCTTTGCTATGGATATAATCTACCAATCCTCTTAATCCATTTGGAAATCGTTCATGGTGAGTTTGCAATATACCTGTTGAATCGCGATAACCAAAGAAGCCATCATCAATATTGATGTAGTTATAGCCCGCTTTTTGTAAACCCGAACTAACCATAGCGTCTGTTTGTCGTTGTATCAAGCTATCATTTATATTAATTCGATACGTATTCCATGAACTCCACCCCATAATTGGAGTAGAATTGGTTTGCGCCATCACATACATACCATGTAAGCAACAGAAAAAGACAAGGATAAATACACTAAGGTTAATTCGTATGTTATTCATATTATATATCGATTACTCCTTACAATAATTATAAATCTCCAAATCACTAATCTTACTATTAAAACTTCCAGACTCTTCGAGTGGGAAGACCAACGTACGATAATAGCTCAGAGAATCTTTGCCGCCATTAAAATAGATTTTTTGGATATTCATGTTATCCACCAATTTATCATTCACTTTAAGAGTTATCGATTTATTATCTCCGGTAACTTGTACCTTTACAGGTTCGCCATCGCGCAAGGTATATCTGAAAGTATTCAAATAGCCATCGCGTTCATATCCCATAAAGCCATTTATTGGATCAGCAAGATAGAAGGTAGCATTAGGCGAAGTGAACAAAGCAGTTCCTTTTACCTCAGCCTTAGGATTCAGCGTGAATGAAACCGTATAGTCATAGCCAATCTCATCCAAACCGATATTTGTTTTCGGTTTCAATACAGAAGATTCATAAACTTTTGCAGGCTCATTACCTATTCTTCCTAGTTGATTTACCCCAGGAGCCTCACTTATATCGTGACGCTTCTTATCAAATATATCAAAAGAGGGATTGGTACCGTGGGCAGCCCACATCTTGGTCGATAATGTTTGCATCACCGGATAAAGACGATGATGAATATCTTTGACAGTAATGCCATTGCCTACAATATCGTTCCACACAGCAAACATACCGCCTAAGATAGATGGATGTTTCTCTTGAAACTTATCACCGCCAATAATGTTAGGAGTCCAGTTATTGTAAAGCTTTTCAATGTTTAGATAATCGTGATAATATCCTGCACCAGGCACAATATAGACTTGCCAATCGTTCATGCTTATGAGTTTATATCCTAAGTCAATCATCGCTTTAGGATCAGAGAAGCCATTATACCAGTTATTGATAATGACATTTTCTACTTTCACAGGAGTATCGCCTTTGGCATGACTCAATGCACCCCACATACAAGCTTGTTTGCCATAGCTTTCAACTTGCTTTATGTAGTAATCGGTGAAATAACGAAACTTCTCTACTACTTCTTTATTCTCATTTGAGTATTCGTCTGTACCGATATTGAAGCGTGGACCAACAAAAACAGGATCATCTCCTTCTAGGTATTCTTTCAACAAAGCGTCAATAAAAGAGTAAGTCTTAGGAGCAAATAGATCGAGATGGTCTTCGCCATATTTATCACTAGCAATGCCATCAGTATATTGAGAGAAACAAAGTGAGTGAGCCGGAACATCGATCTCAGGAATGATTTCGACACCGTAGTTTAAGGCATTCTTTTGAAAATCTCTAAACTCATCTTTGGTATAATAGCCATCATAGGCAGCTAAACCTGGATAGGTGTCGCATTCTAAACGAAATGCAGCATATGTTTTTTGCCAATCATGTTGAAAGTATTGTTTAAAGCCATTGTCATTCAGATGAATCTGCAAAGTATTCATCTTGTAGTAAGACATGATTTTAACCAAATCGTTCAAATACTTCATGGGTATATACTTACGACCACAATCAAGCATAAAGCCACGAACCGAATAATCGGGATAATCGCGTAACGAACCTTGTGGTATGCGTTGTTGATTATCTTGTTCGGCAATTTGCAGCAATGTCCGACTAGCCCAATATGCACCGATAGTTTGAGGAGCAGTTACCACAATACGGTTTGTAATGTTTATGGTATATCCCTCTTCGCCAAGTTTCTTATCTGATTTGATAGCAAACTCAATATCGCCAGCAGCAGCTTTGCCTGATGATACTGTTAAATGAGTACCAAACATCACATTATAGTCGTTAGCAAAGGCTTCGGCTACTTGTTTAAGCTCTACATTGTTTGCCGGATATAAAACTTTTGTTGAAGGTTGAATTGAGAAGACGCCCTTGTAAGATTTCCATTCTTTTAGTTCGGGTATGACAAACGGTTTGGGATTGTTAGAACCAAAAACGAATACATTAGTAATTAGTATGATGGAGATAAAAAGGGTTATTCTTTTAAATGACTGCAGCATGTTTATAGTATAGTATTAAATGATAGCATTTATAGATTTAATTATTCAAGAGGCTCATCAAGTAACCAATAATACTAATAGCTCTTTCTATGATGAAGAGAAGAGCTATTAGTTTATTGAATCAGTATGTTAGCGAACTATTATTCGTTTAACAAGCGGTTTAGTTCTTTTACATCACCTTCGGGTGTACCAATATTCTTGGCAGAGTAGCCCAAAGTAAATCTCTCAACACACTTATTCAAGCGGTCAAGTTTCGCCTTTTGTCCTTTTTGAGTATATTCTTGGCGAAGGATGCGAATCTTTTCTGCATCTTGAACACCCTCAACAATACGTTCGAAACGAATACTGCTACGAGCACCAGGATAGATTGAATAGCAATCGCCTGCAGCCCATGTACGGAAACGAGAATCGCGTAACGGATCGGCAGTCCAACTGTTTACAGCCCAACGCAAGTATCCATCATAGTTTTCGGCAACAGCGTGAAGCATTGTCCAAGTTGACTCTACCGGTGCAGAGAAAGTAAACATATTAGGGAAAGCCTCTGTACAACAAGTATACACAGTGCTTATCTTACCATCTGCTCTACGTTGTGCCAACACATCAGCAGGAAATCTTTGTCCGTAAGGCAAGCAAAGATCATAAAGATCATCTTGTATCTCTGTGTGATAATTACCTGCTAAAGATATCTTGTATTCAGGATCTGCAGTTCTGATAATCTTGATAGCTTCAATCATCGCCTTCATAGGACGTTCGTCCATAGCGATTGTAGTGATATCAAACCAACCTTTGTTGCGTAGGTGTTTTGAGAAATCTTGCAAGAAAGGCAACCAATAAGCAGTATACTCTTCAGAGCCTGGTTTAGCATTGATAAACTGAACACGGTTGGTTGCTTGATCGAAATAGTCGAATGTAAGCGCCCATGGAATAAGCGTATAGCAGTTAATTTGGTTTTTAATACCTACTTCGTTCAACATAAACTCTACCCATTTATCGAATACAGTATAGTCGAAAGCCCAAGTTCCATCAATCTTCTTGATACGAGTAATCATACTATCAAAGTGATCTTCAGTTTGACCCGCCCAAGGCTTGTGCATGTTGGTAGTAGTAATTACCTTTTGACCGGCATTGGCAAGCATCTTCATAATTGGAAGCATCGCATCGAAATGCTCTTTGCTCCAAAGAGGTACTTGGTGATAACGAGCTACCGAATAAGGGTTTTGCCACAAGTCTAAATGATAAGTCCAATCAGCAGGAGGAGGAAGAACTTTATTGATTACATCAATCTCCATCTGAAGAGTCATTGGTTTTAGGTTTTCTGCACTTACAGTCATAGTGCCTCTATATTTGCCTGCCTTTACAGTAGCAGGAACCCATACGTTTACCCAAATAGGTTGTGCTGTATAGGCTTTCACGTCAAGATGTAGATTCACATCAAGCACATCGGCAACTACAGACGAATCCCACTCGGCTTTGTTTTCGCGTACGCCACAGCCAGAGCCTGAACCTCTGTTATATTCGTCGGTCATAACGAAGCGAACAAAGCTAGTTGTTACATCAGAAGCAGGTATTACTGACGAGCCACATTTAAGGTCGCTCATAGTAACCGTTGCATTTTGCAAGTCTTCTTTTGTCCAAAGCACTGCTTGTGCATTGACACGCTCGCCTTTCCATGCCTTAAGCGCAATTCTGTTTTGTTGTTGAATAGCCGGAACGTCTTTCTTTTTGTATCTTACATCGATAGAGCCCCAACTAAGAGCAGTAGAAGTCTTCATTTTGTTCCATACAGAAACATCGTCAAATGGTTTAGAGTCAGTTAACTCATCATACTGGCCTAAAGGGTAAAGGTTGTTTTGCTGCTGCCCAAAGCATACAGTCGAAATAAATAAGGTAATAAATAGGGAAAAGATGTACTTCATAAGTTTTGTACTAAGGGTTAATGAACTGTTTATAGTGTTTTATATTATATCATTTGATTTCAAATCTATCTATTGTAAAGTGCTACAATTTACGCATTAATTGTTAACTGTTATTTTGTAGAATGCTACACTTTATCGTGTATTTTATCTCATCTTACAGCTGAAGAGTTATAAACTAACTCGCCACGTAAGATAGATGGAGTACGAATTCCTGGTTTTAACTCTCCACTCGCAATATAGAGTGTGTTGTTGTTGACAAAAGCCGTTGTAGTTACTGCTATCGGAAATGGAGAAGTTGAAAGCTCATTCAGTTCGTTGGTTCTTGTATTGAAAGAACGTATTGTATTATCAAAGCCGGGATGTTGATTCCCTGCGGGCAATAGTTCTGGTACACCACCCAAAAGTAATAGTTGATTATCGCCGGTTGCCACAGCAGTACCAGCCATCAGCGGATAATCGCCTTGGAGTTTGCTCCACGTATTCAATTGGGTATTGTAAACAAAGCCATCGGTGTAGACTTCGGTTTCGCCACTCGATAGAGTATTGCGCCCACCGAATAGGTAATAACAAAGAGCATCGCCATTGCTTTGTGCTGCACTCACCGCATAGGCACGTGGCGCACCCGGCCAAGTTGCAAGTTCAACCCAACCTTGCGCTAGGTTGTTTAAGTCTAATTGATAGAAACATCCTTTAGCATCTTGCTGAGTATTATCGGTAAATCCACCTGCTACAAATACTTTATTATCGGCAAAGGAAGCAGAATGATTTGTTAGCGGTTGAGGTAGAGAAGGGTAATTAGTATCAATCACTACATCGCCATCTCGTTGAGTTATCATAAATACCGAATTGGTAACTGTGTCGGGGGTACAACCGCCAATACAAAGTATACCATCAGGAAGTTGAATTGATACACCATAGCCTAAACTAGCAGGGAGTGTAGTTTGAGATATAGTCCATGCGTTATCAACATGGGTTGTATTGAGTAGATAAATAGTAGAGTGCCATGTTTTTGTTCCACCATCCCAAGGCATAGCATCAGGGAAGTTTGCTCCACCGGCTACCACCATCAAGTTACCGGCAAAACCGGCATAAGCTCCGGCAACTCCCGGATTGGGTTGTCCTTCAATACTAGGCAAACACCAAGAATTATCCCAATCGATGGTTTCGACCACCGACTTGTGATGTTCATTGACTTTGAGTTTACCAACACCTAATAATAAGATAATAAATAGTGGAAGTACAATGTATTTCAAGAATTTAAGGTGTTTCATATTCGTATTAATTAAGGTGAACAAAAAAAGAAAGGTTGGGACATACATGCACGCCCCAACCCACTATATTATTTACTTTCGCTTGTCAAAACAAGTTTACCACTCTTCAATTTAGAAGAAGTAGCTTCCAAAGTAATCGTACCCGGAGTTTCGTTCGTTTGAACGATAGCAGTCATTTGACCGCTGAATACTTTCATCTTAGGCTTGTGGAACTGCTCCATAGAAACAGTATTACCATTAGCACCTGCACGATAGAAACCAGCACCTTTCACTTTGAAAAAGATTTCAGATGTATCCATTGGGCAAAGGTTACCGTCTTTATCGACTACGCTCACCGTTACATACGCCAAATCTTGACCGTCGGCAGTCAATACATTGCGATCGGCTTCTAACTTAATGCTATGTGGTTTGCCAGCAGTAACGATTTCTTTTTCAGCAACCGCTTGTCCTTGCTCGTTGTAAGCAACTACTTTCACCGTTCCTGGTTCGTATTTCGTATCCATCCACATCAAACGATATCTCTTTTGACGTTTGAACTCAGCTCTCGAAGTAGAGTCGTTACTGTTTTCAATTGTTACAGAAAGATCTTTTGTACGTTTGCCTTGGCTCTTACCGTTGATAAACAACTCAGCTGTAGGGTGGTTTGTGTAAACAAATACCGGAGTTACTTCGCCTTCGCGACCTTCCCAGTTCCAGTGAGGCAAGATGTGAAGCGTTTCAGCACCTTTGTTCCAGTGGCTACGATATAGGTAGAAACGGTCTTTAGGAAGACTTGCTAAGTCGATGATACCGAACAAAGACGAGTGGCTTGGCCAATCCGTATAATATGGAGTTGGTTCGCCCAAATAGTCTGAGCCAGTCCATACGAACTCACCCATACAGTATGGAAGGTCTTCGTGCATGATGAAGTCATCTTCTGGAAGATTAGACCAACCACAGTGCTCAACATCATAAGATGAAGATTGGTGGTCAGGATATTTCTTCATTGACTGACGTTCTACAGGGAATTTATAGATACCGCGTGAGCTAACAGTAGAAGCTGTTTCGCTACCAAGGATTAAGCGTTGTGGCAATTTGTGGTAGTTCTCTTGATATTTGTGAGGACGGTAGTTGAAACCAGCTACATCCATTACGGCAGCCATGTTGTTGTTTACTACAGCATCAGGCATATCCATACCTTGAGTTACAGGACGAGTAGGGTCTTCGCGATGACAAATAGCTTGCATCTCGTAAGATAATTTTGGTCCCCAGAATGCTTTCCATTGGTCTGGTACCTCATTACCGATACACCACATTACAACACTTGGGTTGTTACGGAAGTGGTGAATCGTATTCACTAAGTCCTTCTCCATCCATTCGTCGAATATCTTGTTGTAACCGTTTTCGCATTTAGCAGTTTTCCACTCATCAAATGTTTCAACCATTACCATCATACCCATTTCGTCGCAAACTTTCACCAACTCGGGTGCAGGCATATTGTGAGAAGTACGGATAGCGTTACATCCCATCTCTTTTAATAAGGTAACTTGACGACGAATAGCCGCTTCGTTTACTGCAGCACCCAATGGACCAAGGTCGTGGTGGTTGCAAACACCTTTAAACTTAACAAGTTCGCCATTCAAGTAGAAACCTTTATCAGGAACGATTTCGATAGAACGGATACCGAATACTGTTTCGTACTCATCGATTTGCTTGTTGCCATCGTAGATTTTAGAAACAGCTTTGTATAATGAAGGAGAGTCAACATCCCACAACTCTGGGTTAGATACCAAGAAGTCTTGTTCGAACGTATCGTTTTTGAAGCGAGAAAGAGATTCTGTCTCGTTAGCAACTACTTTTCCTTGAGGATTAACGATCGATGTTTCGATGCGATAGTCAGCATTTGCTTTTTTACCTTTATCGAGTGTAGTGATGATGCTTACTTTTGCCATCTCCTTATTCACGATAGGAGTAGTAAGTTGTGTGCCCCATACAGGTACGTGAGCATCGTTAGTAACCAAAAGGTGTACATTACGATAAAGACCTGCACCTGGATACCAACGAGAAGATTCTGGTTGATTCTCTAAGCGAATAGCCAATTGATTTCCTTTTCCTACTTTTACAAATGGAGTTACATCTAAATGAAATGTGTTGTAACCATATGGCCAGTATCCAGCCTTTTCGCCATTCACAAAAACTTCAGCATTACTCATAGCACCATCGATAATCAATGTTGCTTTTTGGTCTTTAGCAAGTTCTGGAACTTCGAAGTTCAAACGATACCATCCCACACCTACGAATGGAAGTCCACCGGTACGACCTGCGTGTTCCATCGCATCTTTTTGACCATCTTGAGAGATAGCTACATTTTGCTTATCGTTGTGAATGCTGAATGGACCATAGATTGCCCAATCGTGAGGCACAACTACAGACTCCCATTTAGCGTCGTTATAGTCAGGCGATATAAACTCCGGACTATCATTACGAGTAAATTTCCACCCTTTAGTAAAGGTAGTTTTCGATCGCACTTGCTTATTGGCAGTCTGAGCCTGCACAGCAAACGCATTCATTAGGAAAACTCCTAATAGTAAAAAAGAAAATAACTTTCGCATAAAAAGAATTATTAGTTCAATTGTTTATTAGTTTCAGCTTATTGGTTGTCTTAAGTCTTTTTTGTTTCAAGGGCTTGAAACCATTGTTCCAATACGTTGGAAAGACGGTTTCAAGCCTTTGACACTAAGTTAGAGTAGTATGCCCTAACATGCATCTTTATCTGTTGGAACTCTGAAAGAGCCCCTTTGTCTTTATCTTATTAAGGTTGAGTAGCCATTACGCCTACCTCATCTACAGTAATCACTGCAGGTGCACCAATCGGATTTGTTGCTTCAATCTTAATGTAACGAGCTACCGGTTTCTTTGGTAAATTGATAGTTTGAGGAATTGGGTTATGCATGATATTGCTGAACTCAGCGTTCTTGCGAACTTGATTCCATTCTACTCCATCGTTGCTCACATATAAATTGTAGCGATAAGCCATCTCTGGTTTAGCTTCACCATTGGCTGGTGCATAAGTAAATGATTGTATCTTTAAAGGTGCGCCCAAGTCAATCGTCAATGGCGATGTGCTTGTTACCTTCCAGTTGTTGCGTGGTTGGTTGTTCCAAACGGTTTGTACTTTCTGATCGGCAATAGGCTCTGCATAATAAGCAGCTACATTGCTGATGTTAGAAGTCAAACGGCTATTGTTGATTGTTACACGTAACTTGTTAGTGGTTACTTGTGGCAAGCGAACCATGCGTTTGTAGCCAACAGTCGTACCGTTGCCAATCTCTTTCCAAGTACCATCAACCAATGCTTCGATAGTAAACTTCTCTACACGTTGACCCTTTGAAATATCTTCTTGCAATACCACTACATTGATTGGCGCTTTGCTAGTCAATGCATATTCTTTTGAATTGCCTGCATTGGCTTTCCAAAGTTTATTGCCTTTCTTAACTAAGTTGTTCGAGAATGTTTTATCGATATAAGATGCAAACTCCATCAAGCGAGTTGAGTCGTTCTCGTGGATACGTCCGCGCTTATCGGGAGGAATATTCAATAATAATACTGAGTTGTAACCTACTGATTCGAAGTAGATGTTCATTAAGTGACTAAGGCTTTTTACCTTATCATCTTCGTGATCGTGATAGAACCATCCCGGACGAATTGATACGTCAACCTCCGAAGGATACCAGAATAACTCATTGGCCTTAGCCAACATATCTCTTCCACCTAAGTCTTTTGAGTTGTTATTTATCTTCAATGATTTGTTGATACCAGCTGAGCGACCGTAGATACCTGGAGCCAATACTGTAGCACTCCATTCTGTAGGACGACCAATACCGCTTTCATTGCCTACCCAGCGAACATCATCGCCCATAATAGCCATTACAGCGTTTGGTTGTAGCTTTTGGATAGTAGTATAGAAACGATCCCAATCGTACTCTTGCTTCTTTCCGTTAGGACCTTCGGCATTAGCACCATCGAACCATACTTCATGAACCTCACCGTAGTTGGTAAGAAGCTCAGTCAATTGATCTACGAAATATTGATTGTAAACAGGTGAGTCACCATATGATTGTGCATTTCTATCCCAAGGAGAAAGATAAACACCAAATTTCATATCGTATTTATCGCATGCCTCTCTAAGTTCTTTCATCATATCGCCCTTACCATTCTTCCAAGGTGAAGCAGCAATGGTATGGTTTGTATACTTAGATGGCCATAAGCAAAATCCATCGTGATGTTTGGCTGTGAAAATAGCCATTTTGAAGCCCGCATCTTTTAAAGTGCGAATCCATTGGTCGGCATCAAAGTCGGTTGGGTTGAAGATAGCTGGATCTTCTTTACCATCACCCCACTCTCTTTCTGTGTAAGTGTTGATACCAAAATGCAAGAAGGCGGTTAATTCTAATTGTTGCCAAGCTAACTGTTGAGGTGTAGGTACTAAACGGGCAGCCATATCAACTTTTTCATCTAAAGTTGCCCCTGCTGGGAACTCTACATGTTTAACAAAATAGTCTTTGTTCTTCTGTGCTTGTAAATTCAATAAACAACAGGCAAAGCTGCATAGTAAAAAAAGTTTCTTCATGTATGATCAATAATGGTTGTTCTTCACGACATAGATATAAAACAGAGCCCTTTAAAAGAGGCTCTGTTTTTATAATGTGGTGTAATGATACTAAAATTATTTAAGAACAACCGAAGTCAAACTAAAGTGTTAACTTCTTTTAGGATATACAACAATGATTAGTCAATCAGATTGATTGTAAACTTAAAGGTCTGTTTATCAAGTGGTACTAAATATTGGTCTAATATACCAGGACCACAAGTTGCTGTTCCAACACCAGCTTGCTCTGCATCGATATGAATTGTATATGTACCATCTCTTAATAATTCATTGATATGACGAGACTTATCCAAGTTAGCGTCTGTAAATGGTACAACACTGAACTGGAATGGACGTGTTGATTCTACAAAAACACCTTCTCCTTTGCTGTCTGTCAACTGCATCCAACGAGTATCTGTACGATTACCTGTAGATTGTGGTGTTACATAATAATGGAACATACGCTCAGGTATAGTTTGATATTGTGCAATCTTACCCGATTGTTTACGGTCTGCATATGTTTCGTTATCGCCTCTACCCAAATAAGAAACTTGATCATAGCTATTGTTCATTTGGAATGTCAAGCCCAAACGTGCCATCGATTTAACGACTGCCGTATCTGGAGTAAAGGTTGTTTGAATGTCTAACTTACCTTTATTGAATTTATAAACAAAGGTTGCATCGCCAACTCTTTCATTCTTCGCATTCAATATCTCTACTTGAGCAGTTGTTGTTTGCTTAGTGCTATTGATAGCTACTACACGTTGAGTCAAGTTATCCAAACCAGCTTGTCTCCATAGACGTGCACCATTGCGATCACGATTATCATTGTCGGTAGCAGGGCGGAATAGGCTCAATGTGATAGGTGATGACAAGATATTCTCTCCATTCACTATCAATTCATCAATTGCTCCTGTAGCAGGATTTACTTTATAAGATGTTTTAGCTTTTGTTCTTGTTGCACACCACTCTTTTTGGTTATTCATTGGCAACACAAACTGATCGTAAGCAACTACATCAGTAGTATTGATAAACGCAGAAGCGGTGTTTGGTGTCCAGTTTAGATTTAGATAAGCCTCTTTTGAAGTAGCAGGCAACTTGATTGAACCAAGAGTAACATCAACTGTTTGTTGTGGGGCACTATCTACCACCTTATTACCTTCGGCCAATACCTTACCATTATTATCAGTTACACTCCAATGCAATGTATAGTTTGATAGGTTTGAGAAGTCGTACCAGTTCTTAACTTGAATAGTTAGATTAGAGCTATCAACAAGAGTTGATTTAATGTATTGATATAGTTTCTTTACCTCTACAAGATGTGGATTAGGTGTACGATCGGCACCAACCAATCCGTTGCAACAGAAGTTACCGAATGATGGAATACCTTCTGGACCATAATCACCACCGTAAGTCCAATACCATTTACCATTAGCATCTACTTCGCGGAAAGATTGATCTACCCAATCCCAGATACATCCACCTTGTGCCATTGGTTCCGATTCAAAGATATCCATGTATTCTTTCATACCACCACAGCTATTACCCATAGCATGTAGGTATTCACAAAGAATAAAAGGACGATATATATCTGTACGGCTCACATACTCTTTTATAACATCTACACTACGATACATACGACAATAGATATCTGTATTGTAGTTCTCTTCGGCACGTTCGTATTGTACAGGACGGCTCTTCTCTACCGATTTCAACCAATCGTAAGTGCGCTCAAAGTTTATACCATTGCCTGCTTCATTACCCAATGACCAGATAACGATTGCCGGATGGTTTTTAGAACGTTCGTACATGCGGCGAGTTCTATCTAAGTGAGCTTTCAACCATGTACTATCTTTAGCTAATGAAGCAGGACCATATCCCATACCATGCGATTCGATATTAGCCTCATCAATCATATACAATCCATAGCGATTGCACAACTTATACCAAAGAGGATCAGTTGGATAATGCGAGTTACGAACTGTATTGATGTTGTTTTGCTTCATCAGTTTGATATCTTCAATCATCAACTCTTCAGTCATTGTACGACCGCTTTGAGAGTGTTCATGACGATTTACACCTTTCACCAAGATAGGCACACCATTCACACAGAACTGACCATTCTTGATTTCAGAAGTACGGAAACCAACTTCACATCCGGTTAGTTCGGTTGTTTTGCCTTTCTCATCTTTTAATGAAAGCAATAAAGTATATAAGTTAGGATGCTCTGCACTCCACACCGCAACATCTTTAATTGTTTTAGGAGCAAACGAGATAAGTTGATTAGTATTGTTAGCCTTTACAGCTTGCTGTCCACTCAAAACTGTTTTACCATCTTTATCATTCAACTTATAGATCAATGTTTCATTCGCATTGGCTGAGCCATCAACAAGCACATCCAAGGCAAAAGTTCCATCCTTGTAGCGATCTTTATCTAATGTAGAAGTTACCGTATAGTCGGCAATATATTGTTTTGGAGTACTGTACAGATATACATCGCGCTCAATACCACTCAAACGCCACATATCTTGAGCTTCAAGATAAGCACCAGAGCTCCAACGATACACTTCGAGTGCAACGGTATTTTCACCAGCTACCAATTTATCTGTTATATCCCATTCGGCTGCAGTCTTTGAACCTTGATTATAGCCAAGCAACTCACCATTCAACCATATATAATA
>CAMTPH010000063.1 GCA_947074345.1 uncultured Bacteroides sp.
AAGCTGCTGAAGACAATGCTAAATGGCGTTACAATAGCTACAAGCGTCTTTCTTTAAGCAACTGGGGTGCTGAAATCAAAGAATAATCTATTATTCTAGATATATTGAAAGCGGGAATCCGAAAGGGTTTCCGCTTTTTTTATGTTCATTTTATCTAACTTTGCAATAGAATATAAAACAGATAATATGGAAAATAAGCTGCCTGATTGGGCTAAAGGAATGAACTGTGCAGTAACAGTGTGCAACGTTGAAGGCGTAATCATTTATATGAATGATAAAGCCTGTGAAACATTTGCAAAATATGGTAGTTTAATAGGTAAAAACTTATTTGATTGCCACAATGCACAATCACAAGAAATCATAAAGCAGTTGTTGGCTACATGTGGTAGCAACTGTTATACGATTGAAAAGAAAGGAGTGAAAAAGATGATCTACCAAACCGCCTGGAAAGAGAATGATATTGTAGGAGGTCTGGTAGAAATTTCTATGATATTGCCTAGCGATATGCCTAATCACATACGCGGTTAACTTCTTGAAATCTGTAATCCAGTGCTCGATAATGTCATGTCGACAAAGCGGGCACGTGGATTAGGAGGACAATCAGTCAATATTTTACGTATCATCATGGCTGCTTGCGGATCTTTGGCTACGATGTATAAATAACCACCGCCACCTGCTCCCGGCAGTTTATAACCCAAAGTATAATCTTTAATTTGGTTAATTATCGCTTCTACTGCTGAAGGATTAGTACCACTATCCAACGCTTTGTTTTGCTCCCAAGATTTACCGACCAATCGACCAAACTCTTCGAAGTTTCCGCGCAATATAGCCTCATTCATATCGAGTGCATGCATCTTCATTTCTGCTAGAAGAGATAAGTGTTTCTGCGAATTCAAGAACATAGAGCGAACTATTTCACCTAATATACCTTTAGCTACGCGAGTGATACCAGTATAATATAGTAAATGACAGTCGCGATATTCAGGACGAGTGAATAGCTGTTCGGGTAACCAACGAACCAATGGAGTTTGATCGAAACCTGATTCAGTTTGCAATAACTTAATACCCGGAAATACACCACCATACTGATCTTGCCATCCACCACCAGTAGTCAACAATTGTTCAAGTACCAGTGTATAACGACAAATGTCGTTTTTATCCCATGCTAATCCACAGAAATCATTGATACCACCAAGTACTGTTGATGCTAAGATTGAGCTCGTTCCTAATCCAGAACCAGCAGGTATAGCCGCCAACAGAGTCACTTCGATACCTGAGCCAAACTCTTCTAATTGTTCACGCAAAGAATTATAGTGTTTTGCAGAAAAGGCTGGAGCAAAACCAGCTAAAGACAAGGCAGCTTTAGGTATAGAGAATGGCGAACCAATCTTTTTATAATCTTGTAACTCCTCATAAGTCGTAATCTCTTCGCGTGCACCCATATCAATAGAACGAAGTACGATCATTGGTTGCTCGCATGGTTTAACATAAACCTGCAATGGCGGTTGACCATTCAATTCGATGGCCAAATTCACGACATTACCACCCGCAAAAAGCGAATAAGGAGGAGTATCTGTCCATCCACCAGCTAAGTCAATGCGTACCGGACTGCGTCCCCAAACAATTTGATCGGGATACACATTAAGTCTTGGCGTATTTTTGAGAGAACAAACCTGATTCTTCAATCCCTCACGCAACCACTTGAAAGCTTGAGCAGACTCATCGTGATGTTGTTCTTCGCCTTTCAATTGCATAATACGAGCACGAAGCATACGATTGTGCATCTGTAATAAGTGTGGATCTTGTTCTGATAATTCACAAGGCATTTCCAAGTCAAGCTTCACAAACTCATTGGCAGCATCTTCTAAGTCGAGTTGATAAAAGATGCTACGCTCATAGTTGCGTGATAAAGCTTGCCAGTTTTGCTTTCTGAAAGCTTCGCGTTGTTTATATAATCTAACGAGATTGGCTTTTGCCGATATCTCATCAGCCGATAACTTAGTAGATTTCAGCCACAACTCACGACCCGCTATCAATTCAGGTTCTGTAGTCATCCAACGAAGCAGCAACCCTAATTCCTCAACCGATTCTGTTAATGGAAAGATAGAAGCAGCTTGCAAATCATCTTGACGACCCTCAATATCATTTAGTGAAAGATTGCGTAATTTCATCCATTCAATAAAAGGAGTACCCATTAGCGTAGTAGCCTCATCGCTTAATGCACCTTTAAAGACATCATCCAATCCATAAGGACGAGCCACAAAAGCTTTCTCGCCCATAGGTACTACATCAATACAGATATTCTGAGGTAAAGTGATAGACCAATCATTAGTAGGAACACCTGTTACTATCTGATGAGAACCAATTGTCCAGCCTTCACCAATATGACTATTTTCAATCCATAGATATTCATTCTTAGCCGAAAGTGAAATATCAGTCTTAGCGTTTTGTACAAAAATAGCCGGACTAGGTTTTACTTTCTTATGCATAATCATACGCTGGTCGCGCACCTTTTGTTGCACAGCAAGTGTAGAAGTTATCAGTTCGCGACTTGTACCATAATGATAGAACTCACCACCTGGTAGTGGAAGTATGGCAACCGAAAGACCATTGACTTCAGCATCTTTTATAATAGGATGTTCGCCAAGCGCCAAACCGTAATCAGAATATAAGTCATAATAGCCAACTTCACCAGTCTGCTCGTTTATCGAACGATTCATTAATAGTTCAACCGCCCTATCGCTCAATATCCATACACCAATATCCATTAAGAATAAATGCGTTTTGGCTAATTCTTCCAACTTTTGCAACGAAGGTTTTTGAAGCATAAAGTCGAGTACCTCAGGCGACTTACGGTTCGATACAAATACACCATGACGCGAAGCCAATGATGGATTCACCCACAGTCCATAACAAACAACATCGGCTTGCGGAATCTCTTGAAGTGGTTTTTCGCAACGTAGATATACATCGCCACTAGCTATCAGCGTATTCAATCCTTTGGGCGCAGCCTTCATTATTTTCTCGTACAGAGGCAACTGAATAGAAAGCAAGTTTTGTCCCAAACGTTGTCCACGCTCCCAACTAAACACAGGAATAGGAGTCAATATCTTGCCCGATGGAGCATAGCTAGGTAAACGTCTGCTTTGTCCACCAGCATGTAACAATATCTTTTTATCATCCGACAACCATTGATTAAAAGGTTTGGTAGCATCAAAGTGTTCGTGACAAGCTTGCAATAACCAGGCAGTACCACCACCCGAACCGAGTTTAGAGTTAACAGGATCGGATGTACAAAACCAGTTTTGCTCATCAACCTTTTCGAGTTCATTAAAGCAGTTAACCAAATTGGGAGGCAAAGAGAGTAATTTCTTCATAAGAAGTGAACTATTTTCGTATTAAATGTTTTTCTATAATAATAGTCAAAGATAGTAGATTTATGCCATCTTAACCAAGCGAAAGATGAAAATAAAATACCCCGGTTTTCCAATCCTAAAATTAAAATCATATGTTTGCAAACTATATTAAAATATTCTTGCTATTAATAGCTTGCAATGCTTGTGGTCAAACTAAAAAAGAAGCAGTTATGAAGTACAATGAACTAACCGACAAAGAAGCTTATGTGATATTGAACAAAGGCACAGAAGCACCATATAGCGGAGAATATACCAACAATAAAGCGGCAGGTACATATGTCTGTAAACAATGCAATGCCCCACTCTATCGTGCAACCGATAAATTTGAGTCGGGATGTGGATGGCCTAGCTTTGATGATGAGATAGAAGGAGCAGTAATACGTGTACCCGATGCTGATGGTATGCGCACCGAAATAATATGTGCCAATTGTAAAGGACATCTAGGACATGTATTTCTCAACGAAGGATTTACCGCTAAACAAACACGCCATTGTGTAAATTCCATCTCAATGACGTTTATACCAGAGAATGAACCCTTAAAACCGATTATAAAAATGAACGAAGAATTAAAGAAAGCCTATTTTGCCTCAGGTTGTTTCTGGGGAACTGAGTATTATTTCAGAAAATTGAAAGGCGTAGTAGCAACAGCCGTAGGATATATGGGTGGTGATGTAGAAAATCCAACCTATGAACAAGTATGTACCAAAAAGACAGGACATCTTGAAACCATCGAAATAGAATATAATCCTGCAATAATATCGTATGATGAATTGGTTAAATACTTTTTCGAAACCCACGATTTCAGTCAAGAAGATGGTCAAGGTCCTGATATTGGCCCACAATATAAATCGGTTATCTTTTATGCAGATGCAGCACAAAAAGAGATTGATGAAAAATATATTGCAGAGTTAAAAGAGATGGGTTATCATGTAGCTACTACCTTACAACCCGTTGCACACTTTTGGAAAGCCGAAGACTATCATCAACAATACTATGAGCATAAAGGTACAACTCCATATTGCCATATCTACAAACAAATATTTGATAAAAAATAAGTCTTGCTATTCAACAAGTTAGGTAAAAACAAAACCTGAGAATGACATATAATGATACATTCTCAGGTTTTTACATAAAATAGGAGATTCTGTTTTAATGAACTAAATTATCAATAGAAAAATGGTTATAATATCATTTAATACTCTTTTCTGTTATAACACTTCCGTCTGAAAATGTTTTACGAACTATGTTTAGTCCTTTTTTAGGTTTCGGCAACACTACACCCGAATCAGATATGTATTCCTCTTTAATAACCTCTAAACTATTAGTAACATCTTGAATTGATGTACCATCAACAGCAGAAGCATAACCATGAATTGTCAAATGACTAAGACAGATTGTTTTACCTGTAGACTTACTTGTGTACCATGGATATACTCGCACATATAGTGATTCGCCAGATTGCAATGCGATTACCGGACGAGCGCTTACTTCATACATCGTATTAGCGACCATACTAGCCGATAGATTAGTACCATCTGCAGCAGCCATAACAGTACCCGTACCATTGCCTACCATATAATAAATACGACAACGCATTCCATTACCACCTGCACCACAAACATATAATCCAATAGAGTCTATATTAAGCACAGTTCCTTCATTAGCCGATATACCAAATTGAATATAGCGAGTAGAAACTTCATCTATCTCACTACCTGGCCATTCGCTTGCTGCATTATCAATCAGATTTCTTTGAGTGATTTCTCCATTTTGATATAATGCATCGGCTGGCCAAATTGTATTAGAGTTGGGAGCAGCATAGCGTTGAACAGTCATTTCATTCCACGATTGGGCAATTGGACTAGCAGGACCTGTCAGTTCATAATCATCACTTTTGTTAAGGGCCCATTTTAAGCTCACTTCTGTTCCCGAAGCAACTTCTACGCAGTTAGCAGTAACATCAATTGATTTAGATTTACCACCTGCAGCAACAACAATTTCACTTTTCAGTACACCTACAGTTACAAATTTATATTGCACATATACAGTAGCACAAGTTAAATTATTATCATCATAAGGAATCTCTATTGACGAAGAATATTGTCCATCTCTTGTCAACGATAATTCTACTCCATTTGTAGCTGAAACAAGAACATTACCACTCTTTTCGGAAAGATCAAAAGCAGAAACAGTAATTGTTTTATTTACTACTTGTCCAGCATAAGCTGTTTCAAAATTAAGCATCGTTGGATTAATCAATAAATCAGCATCAGCTTGAATTGCCTCAGTCAATATTGATTGATTCTTCATTTCTTGAGCGCATAAGCGAGCAATCAATGTAGCACCCAATGCACTAGGATGCGTATTATCATTTGAAGTAAAGATTAAGCTAGAACAGTTGGTTTGGCCATAGCTTTCGTACAAAGACTTAGTTATATAAGTCAAATCGATTAGCGGAACCGTCAATTCTGTTGCTACATCCTTAGTAGAATGAAGATAACTGTAAGAAAAATCGGTATTAGGAACAGAGCTTTTCACGACTGAGTTTGTTGCTTCATCCCACATATCAAAATTATCACCAAGATTGTGTTGGCCATTAAGACGTATAGAACTTCCAGTCCAATAGTTACGGCAAATACCAGTAGCTAAGATTGGAATAGCACCCAACTCACGAGCCTCATTTACATATTTTCGAAGATACTCTTTATAAGTTCCATAAGCAGTTGTTCCACGATAATCTACAGCTGCAGCTTCGGTAGCCTTACCTGCATTTATATAAAGTGCTTTTAGTTCGTCACCATCCATTCCATTATTCTTCTCATCATTATGAGCAAACTGAATAATAACATAATCTCCCGGTTTAATCTGGTTTCTAACAGTAGCCCAATATGGAGATTCTAGATAAAAGCTTTTGCTACTTGCACCACTTTTACCACGATTGTTGACTATCACTTTGTCTGCATTAAAAAACTGTTGAAACATTTGTCCCCAACCACGAATCTCACCTGTTTCAGATTGTTCGGCCATTGTTGAGTCGCCTATTGTGTGCACAGTTATTTGTGCATTCACACTTGATACAGTTGTAGCCATAAAAAACAGGCTACAAACACATTGTTTAAAATTTAACTTGAACATAATTATCTAATAAATACTTTTTCCGTTTTTACTGTACCATCGCTCATGATTGAGCGAACAATGTTAATGCCTTGTTGTAGAGTTTTCATTCTAATTCCATCTATCGTAAAAATTAGTTCACTAACAACAGTTACATCGCGATCGACCGATTCAATCGAAGTAGGAACAACAGTAGCCGCCTTACTCAATCCACCAAATTCGTTTACCGATTGAACTTTATAAGAGCCAGATTGTGGCATTGTATATTCGCAATCAGTAGTGAATCCAATTATTTTCTCATCGCATGTTATCACATAACAAATAGCATAATCAACAGCATTCCATACTATTTTATCAGAAGCAATAGTAGCATTAGGCATATCACATGCTTCGGTCATCAAGGCAGGTTCCCAATTGTCACTACCCGACAATACATTTTTAATCGTATACTGAGTTGCTTCTTCATCAGTTAGCACAGCCTTTTCAGTCCAATGTTCTTCTTTAACTCCATCAACAGTTCTATAGTAGTAAGTATTACGGTTACTTAAATCAACAGGATTTCCATTTTTGTCCATTGTGTTATATTCGGCCCACAATTCAGGAAGTCCACCCATTGTTTGATACCATCCGGCAGCAGGAATCGTAACCTCAGCAATCGTATTGATAAACACCGTTTTTGGACTATTGTGCCATGGACGACCTAACCATACAGAGTAAGAAGAAGGATCTGGTAGATGAGTAGTTGTTATCGTATTATTCATGAATACATAACCCCATTGGGTACCTGATTTATGGTTAGGAGCTACAATATAACCACCAGTAGGTCGAACAATATTGATTGTACACTCATCAAAATAAACATCGCCTGCACCATATATAAAGTCTACCGCACCTTCAATCCAACAATTCTTAGCATACTGACGATCGGTAATACTTTTTGTAGAAGTAAGCCATGTATCTTGATAGCTTAACATTTTACAATTATTTAAAACGATGCGATCATTGTTTGTGTATAAAGCAAGAGCTTGTGGACCATCATTTTTTTCGACTCCCCATGAGTTTTCGAAGATGATATTTTCGAATAATATATTAGATGCTTGACAAACTACTGTTGCCCCTTCAGATACATGATAAGTAGGAATAGACGAATCGCCGGTAGATCCACTTAATCTATCATCTGTGATTTTTACTTTCTCAACATCTTGTCCAATAAAATGCAAGAATGGTTTGTTTTCAGGAATATTGATATGCTCTTTATAGACTCCATTCTTTATGAAAATTAAAAATGGGCGAACCTGATTTGCTGGAGCAGCATCAATGGCAGACTGGATAGATGCAAAATCGCCAGTTTCATCAGTTGCAACTATAAAATCGTACAAACGGGCTAGAGGTTGTGTTCTCTCCATAGTTGTGAAAGAGATTGTAGTTCCTTCATAAGAGTTACCACTTCTATCAAGAATTTTGCCTTGAGGTATAGTGATACTATAACTTGTATTGTAGCTTAATCCATTATAAGGTAAGATTACATTCTTTCCACTGAAATTAGCCTTTAACACCTCATTATTAAGAATGCAGTCACCAGTACCTTCAATCACTCTTTCATCAAATGTTAGAATGATCGATCCGCTAGCAGATATGCCAATCTCATTGTTTTGTGGATTAGAGCCTACAAGCACAGGAGCTTCGTTGTCATTGATATGTTCTTCTTCTGCCAACACGAAGATGTCTGTAATACAAGTTCCATCAACACCGGTAGCTGTACCTTTAATAGCTGATGACATATCAGCGTGAAAACGCACATATACCTTATCTTTATTATCGCATAGTTCTGGCAAAACAATACTTTCCGATTTCCATATTTTTGCATCAGGAATTACAATCTCACCAACTTTAGTATAATTAGTACCATCCAAAGAATACTCAACTAACTGTACAGAATATGCATTGAAGTTAAGTCCCATTGTAGCAAGTACCTCAATATTTGTATAACCTTTCGTCGAAAATGAAATTTCATAATAACATCTCTCGTCATCCGAAAGCACATCACCATCAGTTTGACTTTCTACACGAAATGGTCTCCAGTTAACAACACAATACATATCATTATATTTTCCGGCAACTACTCCTTTTGCTAACCAAGTATAATCAGCAGAACTATTTTTCAATACAAATAGGCCAGCGTTATCGCTCGCAGATTTATAATCAGCCGGACGACTATTATTTGGATTATCTAAATAAAAATCCCATCCAACTATATAGTCACGATTACTAAATTGTGCTGTAAGATCAACATCTTGAGTCATTACCAAATACTTGGTAGCAGCTGTAGTATTATCACTCCAGTTAGTAAATGAGAAAATAGGATTATTAATTGCAGTAAGAGCTACTTCTGTGCCTTCTTCATAATAAACTTGTCCGTCTATAAGAGTACCTGTTGGTGAAACAGAAACTAGATTTGAGTTTACCCCATCCGAATAGCTAAGAGACAACTTATAAATATTATTCTTTGAATATACAGCTAGCAATTCAACATCTTTATCAATTTCTATACTATATGGATTGTTTGTAGAAACAATATTTCCTGTTGCATCTTCCCATTGCTCAAAATGATATCCAAAATTCTCGGTAGCAGTTAAAGTTATCAATGTTCCTTCATCATATTTATCCGAAGAAGGATTAATAATAACATTACCTGCGTTTTTATCAGCCGGAACAGCTGTTAATGTATAACTTGGAACTTCAATAGCTTCGCCCTCATATGTGCCATAAAGTACAAAAGAACTCAATCCCATCACTTTATTATTGGCCAAATTGTATGGAGTTACAGTGAAAATAAAAGATTCCCCTTCTACAGTTATATCGTTTACTGCAATGTCAAACTCAGTAAAATGCGGATCAGTACCATCACGTTCAATATTATATTTTGTGATTAGCGCAATCTCGTCTCCATTTTCTTTACGACAAGAAACATCGATATCACATCCACTTGTTCCAAATTTGGTAGCGGCAAAAGTTAAACGTGTAGGAGTAAATTTAATTCCCTTACGAGGAGAAACACGAAATACGATTTCGTCTCCAACAACATGTGTTGTATTTTTCTGAGTAGGTTGAAATTGAGAAAAAGTATACGGTTCTCTACTGCGAGTAGCAGCTAGAAGAGTTAAATTATCACCATATGTATATGATGAAAGTGAAAATATTTCATCAACTGAAATATTAGCAGCGATTTGATTGTTTGGTCCTTGATTAAAAGGCCACTCTAAAGTTACTTGAATTTGCGCATTTACTATCTGTGTATTGGCATACACAAAAAACACCAAAAAAAACAAGTACATTTTTTTTCTCATGGTATAAGATTTTAATAAATAATAATTGATAGTTTTCACTATGCAATATTACTCATTGTTTCTTTGTACCATAGGGTAATTTTATTCGCAAAAAGTGTCTTTTCCCTCTTCAGGAGTCTTACATGAGGTGTTTTTGTAGTCTTTCGGAGAAACACCTACCATTTTCTTAAAAGTCTTACTGAAAAATTTAGGATCAGTAAATCCACAAGCATATGCTACTTCTGTGACATTCATTTGCCCTAAGCTTAAAAGTTGCATAGCTCTTTTAATGCGTATTTCTCGAATAAAGTCAACAGGTTTTTGTCCCAATAACTCTTTAATCTTTTTATAAAAGTTGGTTTTTCCCATTGCCATAAGCGATGATAAATCATCTACTGTAAATTCACTATTCGATATATTATCTTCAACAATTGACAAAAGTTTTTCCAAAAAGAGTTTATCTGCAGATTCTATTTCTGGAAGAATAGGGATCAGTGAAGCGCTTAGTTTCTTTTGACGTGCCTCTTCTAATGCATTCTTATAATTAATCATCATTCTCTTGATTTTAAAGAAAGCAATACGCCCTAAATAGAACAAAAGAAAAGCCAATATAACATATAAAATTTTAGACCAAACAGTTTCGCTAAACTTGGGCTTTACATTTATATATATCGTACGAATATGATCACTCCAAACTCCATTTGAATTGGTAGACTTGATTTTTAGCAGGTACTCACCCGGAGCTATATTACTAAAGTTTACCGAATTAGTTGACCCTATATAGTTCCAATCTTCTATCATCCCCTCCATCATTATAGCATATTCTGTTTTATTGCCTAACTTATAGTTAACCGCAGCAAAAGAGATTGTAAGCGTTCGCTCATCTTTAGAGAGATAGATAGAATCCATTTGATCTGGGTTACCAACATGAACCTTATTATTGATACTTATTGAATTAATTAATATAGGAGATTCATAGGTATCAATTTTCAATTGTTTGGTATCTAATAAAACAAGGCCTTTATTAGAGGGTATATGGAGAATATCATCTTTACAAATCATTCTACCTTCAGAGAAGATCATTCCTGTATCAAAAGCATCACTTCTGAAGTTCACAAATTGATTTGTATTTAAATTCAAAAAGGAAAGTGCAGATTCATAACAAACCCAGATAATAGAATCGTTTTGTTGTATTGCCGATAAACCGATTTCAGATACTGCACCATTTTTTATACCATACAAAGCAAATTGAATGGTATCACATAACAAATCATCAGATAATATTTTATTTAAACCGCCATTATAGGTTACAGCATACTTATTATCACCATGCGAAAGCAAGTTAATCAAGTTATTATCGCTCAAACTATTTGCTAGAGAAGGTTTACGCGCATTGATATAAAAGGTAATATCATCGTCTATATCATCTACAGAGAACGTAACAAGACCATCGGTCGTTGCTACACCCATCACAGAAGATGAAAGCATATGTAAATTACGTACTTTGCGATTTGCTGTTGGATATTTCTTTAATTCATTATTATAATTCAAGAAACTTATACTATCCAATGTTTCATAAACAGCTTTATTGATGCCTCCACCAAGTGTACCAATCCATATATTTCCATGAGAATCATCACATATTGAATATATATTATTATCACTCAAAGAGTATTTGTTTTCATTAGAATGAATGTTGGATATGATACGATAGTTCGGTTCATTGCCCGTTAGAATGAAAAGTCCCTTATCTTTTGTGCCTAACCATACATTATTATCTCTATCGAAATATATACTATAAACATTTGCGCCAAAAGAAGTTTTATTTCGCGTGGTTTTGCCTTTATGATCTATGTAATATATCTCACCATTTACATCCTTAATTGCCAAATAACCATCTTTTGATGCAATCCAAATATTGCCTTTATCATCAGATGCTATATAGCGTATATTATGCTCACCCAACTCAATATTATTTGGCATAAGCTGGGTAGTTATAATACTAAAACCATTCGAGTAAATGGCCCAAATGTTATTTTGATTATCGACGAAGATTCTTCTTACAAGATTAGAGGCATCATCAGTTTGACTATAGGGTATGTATCGAACAAACTTATCGTGATTAGCTGCATAATAATATAATTCTCCCCTATTATTTATAGCCCATATTACTCCATTTTTATCTTCAAGCAGTTGAGCGCTAAGATCGGGTACTTTTTCTAACTCAAAATAATAAGAAGGCTTATTTGTTTCTGCAGCTATTTTCAAAATAGCACCTTGTTTCGATATAGCCCAATAGTTAGCATGCCTATCTTTCCTAAGACTTTTTATAGTAAATCTCCTTTTAGGCAAGCTAAATAATGTGTCTTTCTTTGTTGATGTGTTGTAAAGTATAAATTGATCGGTGCCGCCTATAATCAACTCATTGCGAGCCGAGCGAGTTAGTTTTTCAATTTCATGGTCTAACTTATTGGTTAATGGCACACGCTCTATTTCATCTTTGGTAGAATCATAATGATAAACAGAATTAGCATCGGCAAAATACACATCACTTCTCCAACTAATAATGTTAGAAAAAGGAATGTCCGAAATCTTTCTGATTAAACGCCCATCTTGATTACAAACAAAAACTCCTTTGGATGTTATAATCCATTTTTTTAACTGATTATCTGAAACAATACGATGAATGATATCATCGCTTGCAATGGGTATATCTAAAGTGTTTATTTGCAATGTAGTATCATTAACACTATATATCTGATTATCAAGGTTAACAATCCATGTGTATCCGCTACGAAATGCATATATCTGTTTTAGTCGGAGAGCTATATCATAAGATTGAAAGATGTCTTTAAAACTATTATTCTCACGATCGAATAAATAAACATGATCATTGTTTTGAGTAACACACCAAAGGTTATCTGTAGTTGTGAGATAAATCTGGTCGATTCGATTAGATAAAAGTGGATTATTATCGCCTGGATTTGCTTTAAATACATGAAAGTTATTTCCATCAAACATATTCAGTCCATTCCAAGTAGCAAGCCAAATATAACCCTTCTTATCTTGTATTAACTGTGTTATTTTACCATGCGACAAACCATCTTTTTCGGTAAAGGCATGATAATTAAATGATAAAGAAGCTGACAATGGAGATGCAAAACCCACCATGTATATCATTAATAATATACAGCACATGGATTTTCTAGAGAAATACGTATGAATTAAATAAAAATAGGACATAGACTAAATAAAGGAAATACAAAACTAATGAAAGAATATGATAATAGAAAGGATGATTTCGTATTTCTGTTTTATGCACTAATAGCCATGGCTACAAACAAACATTTATGAAGAAGTTAACTTCGCATTTTTAAGAAGTATAGTTAGCATGGTAGATTACCTTATTCAATAGTAACAACACCCGGATGTTTTACACCAAAACATCCGGGTGTTGTGGTGTAAAACATCCCCATGTTGTTGAGGTTATATGTATTGTTTAATCTTAGTGAATATCATAATATAGATTATTACTTATAACCTTACTTATTCACATTAAACTTTATTGACTATTAAACAAATATAGTTTCAAATGGTTATTTATTATGGATAAGTCTAATTGTACAGAATTTGTCTGTTATTCTATAAAAAGAAAGTATCCATAATATCATTCTTAGTGCACTCCATGAATTCCTATTCATTAATATATAACCTTAATTACTTAAAACATGGAAAAGAAGAAACTTACCACTGCAGTAGGCCACCCTGTAGCCGATAATCAGAACGTACAAACAGCCGGACAACCCGGGCCTGTGTTAATACAAGACCCCTGGTTTATGGAGAAACTTGGCCATTTTGATAGGGAAGTTATTCCCGAAAGACGCATGCATGCCAAAGGTTCAGGAGCTTATGGTACATTTACTGTTACACACGATATCACTAAATATACACGAGCTACTATGTTTGCTGAAATTGGTAAGAAAACAGCATGTTTTCTTCGCTTCTCTACTGTTGCCGGCGAACGTGGAGCTGCTGATGCCGAAAGAGACATTCGTGGTTTTGCGATGAAGTTTTATACCGATTCGGGCAACTGGGATTTAGTAGGAAATAACACACCGGTGTTTTTCTTGCGCGACCCATTGAAGTTCCCTGATCTTAACCATGTTGTAAAACGCGACCCTCGTACCAATATGCATAGCGCCAATAGCAATTGGGACTTTTGGACTTTGCTTCCCGAAGCTCTTCATCAAATTACTATTGTAATGAGCGATCGAGGCATTCCTGCATCTTATCGACATATGCATGGATTCGGTAGTCATACATTTAGTTTTATCAATAAAGACAATGAACGTACTTGGGTTAAATTCCATCTAAGAACATTGCAAGGCATTAAAAATCTGACCGACGCAGAAGCTGAAATGATTATTGGAAAAGACAGAGATTCGCATCAACGCGATTTGTATGAATCAATAGAAAAGGGCGATTATCCAAAATGGGAATTGAAAATTCAAGTAATGACTGAACAACAAGCCAACGAATATCATATTCACCCATTTGACTTGACTAAAGTATGGCCACACAAAGATTTCCCATTGATGGATGTTGGTATATTAGAGCTTAATAAAAATCCAAATAATTACTTCGCTGAGGTAGAGCAAGCTGCCTTTAATCCGATGAATATTGTTGACGGTATCGGTTTCTCGCCCGATAAGATGTTGCAAGGAAGATTGTTCTCATATGGAGATGCACAGCGATATAGACTTGGGGTAAATCATAATGATATTCCGGTAAATCGTCCTCGCTGTCCTTTCCATTCTTATCATCGAGATGGATTGATGCGTACAGATGGTAATCATGGTTCGACCATTGGATACGAACCAAACAGCTATGGCGAATGGCAAGATTCTCCAGAAATGAAGGAACCTCCATTGCAACTTCATGGAGAGGCATATAATTACAATGAGCGCGAATATGATAATGATTATTATAGCCAACCTGCAGCACTATTTAGATTGATGAGCTTAGAGCAACAACTTGCTCTATTCGAAAATACAGGAAGAGCTATGGGTGATAGTGAATTGTTCATCAAACAGCGTCATGTGCGCAATTGCTATAAAGCCGATCCTGCCTATGGTGAAGGTGTAGCAAAAGCACTGGGCATATCGCTAGAAGAAGCTTTAAAAGCAGATAAATAATCCATAAAATAAAAGCTCTTGATTAGGACATTTTAAAATCCGAATCAAGAGCTTTCTTATCATGTTCTTTATAAGTTAATCAGCTGATTACTTAATAACGATTTCGTCTGTAAACAACCATCCACCGTCTATACCGCACGATGTTGCTTGATAACGCACATAGCGACCTTTTGCATTTCCCTCCCAACCAAAAGGAACAACGATGTATTTATCGTAAGTGGTAGGAAGTTCGTTCTCTATCTTTGTCAATTCGGTATATTTTATGCCATCATCAGATATAGATATCGTAACATCTTTTGGCAACCAGATATAGGGTCCGGATAGTTGTAGAAATTCTGCAGTAACAGAAGTGATATCTGTTTGCTTTTCTAAATCGACTACCACATCAAAGTTGGTATTCAAAAATCCTTGCCAACGTTTATCGTGATAGCTCCATCCACCACGCAAGCCATCGGTTAGTGATGAATCGCCTGCAGCTGCATAATGATGCGAGTAAGGTGAATTGTATATTACTTTTTTAGATTTTGCTAAATGTTCTACAGGTGTTTGCGCCTCTTTTCTTTCGCCTATCTCATTGTTCAAATCAAATGGTGTATAGCCATTGGCTTGCAACCATACTGTTTCTTTAAGAACTCCTTCTCTAAATGACTCCCAGTCTTTCTTTTCAACATCTGTCCAAGCAACTTCGGCCAATGCCAACAAACGAGGATAAATCATGTGGTCTACATGCTCTATAGTAGTAATATACTCAGTCCAAGTATTTGCTTGTACACCCTTAATCAAGTGTCCTCTCTCTTTAACTTCCTCTGGAATAGGGTTATATGAATAAACTTTATCGAGTGTTAAATATCCGCCAATAGCTTCGGGCTCTGATACAGGTGCATCTTGATAAGCATCAAAATAGCAGAATTCAGCTGGAGTCATAATTACACTATGACCTTTCTTTACAGCTTCGATACCTCCATTCTCTCCACGCCAAGACATAACTACTGCATTGGGTGCCAAACCTCCTTCGAGAATTTCATCCCAACCAATCATTTGTTTGTTTTTTGTTTCTAAGAATGCTTGTATACGATGTATTAAATAGCTTTGCAACTCATCTACATCTTTCAAACCTTCTTCTTTCATTCGGCGTTGACACTTCTTGCATTTAGCCCAACCACGTTTGTCGGCTTCATCGCCACCAATATGAATATAATCTGAAGGAAACATAGAGATTGTTTCAGATAATACATTTTCTAAGAACTCAAATGTTTCTTCATTACCAATACAGAACTCTGCACTTGTATAAGGCTTGCCTGTACATGATAATTGAGGATAAATCGCTACTACTTCTTCTGAGTGAGCAGGCATTTCAATTTCAGGAATTACATTGATGTGTCGTTGACGAGCATATTCTACTATCTCTTTTACATCTTCTTTGGTATAATATCCACCTTCTGCATTAGGATCATTTTGATCACAATATTTACGACCACCAGTCCACCACTCTTTCCAAGTTTTGTAAGGTCTAAATGCACCTGTACTTGTCAATTCTGGATATTGCTCTATCTCTAAACGCCATCCTGCTCCATCAGTTAAATGCCAATGAAAGTTATTGAGTTTATAACGAGCCATTGCATCCAACTGTTTTTTAATAAACTCTTTAGGATAGAAATGACGCGATACATCAAGATGCAAACCACGATATTCAAAACGAGGAGCATCGGCTATCTCAACTGTTGGAAAAATAATAGTACCATTAGTATGTATATCGGCTAATTGCAATAAACTTTGAACTGCATAAAACAATCCTGCTGAGTTTTTTGCTTCAACCTCAATCTTGTTTTTATTGATAGAAAGCATATAGGCACCACCAACATTTAATGAATCTGGAAGAGATGGAACTATGTCGAATATTACATCTGCATCAGAAGCTGATTGAGCCAGTTTAAGACCCAAAGGAGATAGCTCTAAGTAATTGGCTAAATCACTTTTGCCAAGACCTTCTAAATTGGTATAGAAAAGAGCACCTTTTGATAGCTTCAAAGAGTTTCCGGTATAATCTATTGATTGTGGCATCGGTATAATACGATGAACCGTAGGAGCATCTTTGCATCCAACAAATATCAAAGAAAGGATAAAGAAATAAACTAATTTCATCAAAGAATAGTTAGCACGGTGTTTTGTCATGATTAATCTAATCAGTTAAAGTGTTATATAAATAATCCCCGAGAATTAAATCAATGACATTGATAATTCTCAGGGAGTAAAATTAGTGAATTAATTAAAATATTTATTATTTCTTGGATGAATTAACTAATAAAGTATGGTTTAACTGTTACTATTCAATAAAAAGAGCATTTGATGATGGGGTTATGGCCGAAATGTTAAATAACTACTCCATCTATTTCTTTGGTTTATTGCCCATAACAAATTCTAGTACACCACCATTTGTTATATCACTATGTGTAAAGAATGGTTCATCTAAAACTTTTCCATTCAAAGTCATAGATTGAATGTACTTATTTTCTCGACTATTATTGTGAGCAATAATAATAAACTCTTTACCGTCTTTCAACTTAACGGATGTCTTATCAAACATGGGTCGGCCTATAGAATATACAGGTTTGCCCGGACAAACTTGATAGAACCCCATACTATTTAAAATAAACCAAGCAGACATCTGACCGCAATCTTCATTGCCTGATAATCCATCAGGATCGTTGAAATATAGATTATACATCACGCTATCGCACAACTCTTGGGTCTTATCAGAGCGATCAACATAGTTGTATAAATGTATAATGTGATGGCTAGGCTCATTGCCTTGTGCATATTGACCTATTAAACCGGTTATATCTGATGATACTAAATCGCCTTCTAGATTAGAATCGGCTGTAAATAAAGAGTCTAATTTACTAATAAAAGCTTCTTTGCCACCCATCAATTCTACCAAACCGTCTACTTGATGTGGAACAAACCATGTCCATT
>CAMTPH010000064.1 GCA_947074345.1 uncultured Bacteroides sp.
TCAAATAAGCAGGTTTCATCCTAATTATTACTTCAGATAACTGTTAACAGTTATCGTGCTATCTATATACAAATAGCGTGATAACAGTTAACAGTTATCACGCTAAACGATATAGGTAAGAAAAGAAATGCTACTATTTATTTTCGTTATGTTTACGCTTCTTCCACAATTGCCAACTGTTTACTATATTTTGCCACAATACATAACTACCAGGCCCTATAGCTGATAATGGATTAAGATATGTATGCGCCATCCATATGGCAAGAATGGTATTTTTCTGACCAAAAGATTGTCCGCCACTGATACGATCTTGATAGATACCCCCAATTTGTTTGCCTAAAAAGAACTGGATACAGCAAACAACTAGCGCGGCTATAGCGATTAAAATCTCGGTCACCCCATCTCCTTTGTAGTTTAAAATAGAATCCAATGTTTTGGCTGTTACAATAGCCAAAGAGATTGCCCAAAGATAAAACGCCAACTCATGCCAACTCAATAGCGTCTGTTGGACTTTTGGCATAAACCTACGCAAGAAAAGGGCTAAAAAGAAAGGACAAATCAGCAAAGGGAATATCTTGCCGAAGATAACCAAAAAGGCATCGAAGAAGCCTAAACTGGTATGCGGCTCTATCAAGGGAAAAAATATTGGAACAGCTATTGCCGTACCGATATTAGCCAACAAGGTATAGGTGGTAACTGTGGCAGCACTTCCGCCAAGCTTCAATGTAATAACAGCAGCGGCTGTTGCCGTAGGACACAAAACACAAATCATGACTCCCTGCGCCAATATCTTATTATAATCGGCTAAAAGAAAATAGATAGCAAACGCACCAATAAACTGCAATAAGAAAATCCATAAATGCCAAAGACGTGGTTTTAATTCACGTGGCGAAACCTTACAAAAAGTAAGCAACAGCATTACAAAAATCAGATAGGGAGTGATGAAATATAACTCTATCAGCCACGAGTAAGCAATACAACCTATTAACATTGCAATAGGTAGTGTCCAATCTTTAAAGAACTTAAGCATTTTAGTCATGTAATATTATAATCGATATGCAAAGTAACAATGATTTCTACTAAAACAGCATATTAATAGGCTCAAAAAAAGCAAAACTTTAACATGTATTGCAAGTTTTATGCAAAATTCTGCTACATTTGCAACTGTATATTTAACTAAAATGAAACGTTGCAAAACCTATATATTATTCATTATAGTAACATTATCTTCTTTTAGCTTTGTTTTTGGTGCAACAAACCAAAAAACAAAAGATTTTGTTGTTGTTATTGATGCAGGTCATGGTGGTCGTGATCCTGGTGCTATAGGTCGCATATCTAAAGAAAAAGATATCAATCTGAAAACTGCTCTTAAGTTAGGAAATTTGATAAAGAAAAATTGTCCCGACGTAAAGGTGGTTTATACAAGAGATAAAGACGTTTTCATTCCCTTAAATAAACGTGCTGATATTGCTAATAATGCAAAGGCAGATCTTTTCATCTCCATTCATACCAATGCAGTTGAAAAAAACAAAACAGTTAAAGGTACATCTACCTGGACACTGGGTTTAGCTAGATCGGATGCAAACTTGGCTGTAGCACAACGCGAAAACTCTGTGATATTATACGAAGATGATTATAAAACCAGATATGCAGGATTCAATCCTAAATCTGCCGAATCGTATATTATCTTTGAATTTATGCAAGACAAACATATGGAACAAAGCGTTCATATGGCATCTCTTGTTCAAAAACAGTTTAAAAATAGATGTAAGCGCATTGACCGTGGAGTACATCAAGATATCTTCTTGGTATTAAAAGAAACAGCAATGCCAAGTATTCTAATCGAACTTGGGTTTATATCTACTCCCGAGGAAGAGAAATATCTGAATACGGATGCCGGCACTACCAACTTATCAAATGGTATCTATCAGGCATTCTTGACTTACAAACGCGAACACGAAATAAAAATGCAAGGTGGCAGCAAAACTGCTGTTCCTACTGAAAAGGTACGCGAAGTTGTTGAAACGAAACAATCAACCACGCCAACAACTAAAACACCAACCAACGCTTCAAGTAAGGGCGAAATTGTGTTTAAGCTACAACTATTAGCATCGGCTACTCCAATTAAAACAACCGATAAAGCATTTAAAGGAGTGCAAGGCATCGAGTCGTACAAAGAAGGAGGGATGTATAAATACACAACCGGAACTTCGACCAATTACAATAAAGTTGTTCAAACTAAACGTAATCTAGAGTCGAAATTTAAAGGTGCATTTATTGTGGCCTTCAAAGACGGAAAGAAAATAAATACAAGCGAGGCTATTGCCGAGTTTAAAAAGAAACAGAATAAAAAATAGAATTATAATGAAATTCATTAATAAAGAAGTAAAAATAGGTTTAGCAGGTATAGTTGCAATGTTTATATTGTTTTTTGGCATCAACTTCCTGAAAGGTGTAAACATGTTTAAGCCTTCAAACTATTACTATATCAAGTTTAGCAATATAAGTGGCTTACCTAAATCGAGCCCTATATATATAGATGGCGTTAAAATTGGTACTGTACATGAGATACTATATAACTACAATTCACCAGGACAAGTATTTGTTGAGGTGGAAGTAGAAACACAACTACGTATCCCTAAAGGTACAACTGCCGAAATCGTTTCAGACTTCCTTGGTAATACAAGCCTTAATCTGATGTTGGCATACAAAGCAACTGAATATTGCCAAGTTGGTGATACCATACAAGGAAAAATCAACGGTGGGGTTATGGCTACTGCATCTGAATTGATTCCTGAAATAGGCAAGATGATTCCTAAATTGGACTCTATCATGTCATCTCTAAACGCTATTCTAGGAGATCAAAGTATTCCTTCGACTCTTAATTCTGTTGAAACAACTGCAGCTAACTTAGCCGTTGCTAGCAAACAACTAAATGTGTTGATGAGAAACGACATTCCTCAACTAACTGCCAAACTAAATAATATTGGCGATAACTTTGTTGTAGTGAGCGAAAAATTGAAACAAATAGACTATAACTCATTAGCCAATAATATAGATCAAACGTTAGCTGGCGTAAAAGAGTTAACAGATAAAATGAATAGCAAAGATGGAACCGTTGGACTATTATTTAACGATCCTGGACTCTATAATAATCTAAATTCGACTGCCGCAAATGCTGCAAGCCTATTAGAGAATATTAAAGAAAATCCAAAACGCTATGTACACTTCTCTCTATTTGGAAAAAAAGACAAGCAGTAGCTTATATAGACTTTGTCTAAATAAGAAACTTATTGCACTTTACTTCATATAGGAATGAAATAACGATTAATAAAAGAATTAATCTATTATAATATACTTTGACACAACATGTAAATGGAAAGAAAATATGCATCAAACTACTGATATATAAACGTTTAGAGAAAAGCAAATCCGTGTTTATTATATTTTAGACACAAGCATGATAAAACAGGCTAAAAATGAGCCTTTTATGACGTACGTGAAAAACACAAAAAAAAACGTATTTGTTTTTTCCGATTTTCATTCCCAATTTTGCAATTGTAGAAGTTTTGCTTAATTAATAAATGTATTTATAGCCGCTATGAATGATACCAATCATGTCGGACTATGGAATCGTTGTCTTGATATCATTCGAGATAACGTGGAAGCTCCGACCTATAATACTTGGTTTGTACCTATTGTCCCTCTGAAATATGAGGACAAGACGTTAATAGTTCAAGTCCCTAGTCAGTTCTTTTATGAATTCCTAGAAGATAAGTTCGTTGATTTGCTTCGTCGTACCTTATATAAGGTTATTGGCGAGGGAACTAAACTTATGTATAATGTAATGGTCGATCGTACCTCAATACCTAACCAAACGGTTAATCTTGAAGGTAGCAATCGCTCTATCGCTATACCACAAAACGGGACAATTAAAAATGATGGAAACAAAGCTCCATCACTCTTGAGTGCACCCGCACCTCAAGACTTAGATCCGCATCTGAATCCTAACTATAACTTTGAGAACTTTATTGAGGGCTATAGCAATAAGTTATCAAGAAGCGTTGGTGAAGCAGTAGCAGAGAAACCAGCCCGTACAGCTTTTAATCCACTATTTATACATGGTGCATCGGGTGTGGGTAAAACTCACTTAGCAAATGCTATTGGTACTAGAATAAAAGAATTATATCCTGATAAAAGAGTGTTGTATGTTTCGGCACATCTTTTCCAGATACAATATACCGACTCAGTCCGTCACAACACCACAAATGATTTCATTAACTTCTATCAAACAATTGATGTCTTAATTATAGACGATATTCAAGAGTTTGTAGGGGTTACTAGAACTCAAAACACTTTCTTCCATATATTCAATCACTTACACCAAAATGGTAAACAGTTGATTCTTACTTCTGACCGTGCACCTGTTTTACTTCAGGGTATGGAAGAACGTTTATTGACTCGTTTCAAATGGGGTATGGTTGCAGAGCTTGAAAGACCAAGCACTGAACTAAGAAAGGATATCTTAAGAAATAAGATTCACCGTGATGGTTTGGATTTCCCAACAGAAGTAATTGATTATATTGCTGAGAATGTTGGTGACAGCGTTCGCGACTTGGAAGGTATTGTTATTGCTATTATGGCAAGATCTACAATCTTCAACAAAGAGATTGATCTGAACTTGGCTAAACACATCGTGAATGGTGTAGCTAAAAGCGAAGTCAAATCGATTAATATTGAAGAGATTATCAACACCGTATGCAAACACTTTGGTTTGGAAAACGCTGCAATACATACAAAATCTAGAAAAAGAGAAGTTGTACAAGCAAGACAAGTTGCTATGTATCTTGCCAAACAGTTTACTGATTTTTCGACTTCAAAGATTGGTAAGTTTATTGGTGGAAAAGATCATGCTACCGTATTGCACGCTTGCAAGACTGTAAAAGGTCAACGTGAGGTTGACAAAGCATTCCGTTCTGACTTGGAGGGAATTGAAACGACCCTTAAACAAAGAAAATAAAAGAGCCTAGTTAATCTAATACTATAAAAACGAATGATGAACGTCTTACTATTGTTCATCATTCGTAAAGAACATATTTCGTTTACACAAATCCTTGCTTCTTTAAGACTTTCATAAGATTCTCAGACATATACTCGTTGTCGCTCTTCTTATATCTTATATCAGTAAATACTTGAGCTAAAGTCTCCTTCTTATTATCAGCAATAAATTTCTTGTTGTCTTCTAAAGATTCTTTATACGCATAAATTGAATCGATATCTTGTGATGTATAATCATGATAATACTCATCATGTATCAATGACTCAGCAGGCAAACGATCTTGTTGTGCTGGAACTACCTCGGGATATCCTACAGTAATTGTTGTCACAGGAAAGACTAATTCCGGCAATTTCAAGGCATCAATAATCATTTGTGGATTGTAAGTAGTTGTGCCTATATAACAGATTCCTAAACCGGCCTCTTCGGCAAGTGTGCAAAATGTTTGTGCTACCAACAAAGTATCCATCGCTGCATTCATAAAAGACATGAAGTTTTCATAACCTGGAGTCGCATTTCGCTCTTCGCACCATTTAGTAAAGCGACGAAAATCTGCACAAAATGTCAATACCACTGGAGCACCTTTAATCATCGGTTGATTAAAATGTGCAGGAGACAAAGCCTCTTTCATTGCCTCGTCGCGAGTAACTATAACACTGTATAACTGCATACCACCGGTAGTAGATGCTCTAAACGAAGTAGAAAGCAAATCATTTAACAAATCGACCGGAATATCTTTTTGTAAATACTTTCTAATAGTTCTTCTATCTTTTACTGTATTAATCATATCTTTTTTATTGCAAATATAGGGAAGAAATCTAATAAAGTTATTAACATAGTTATTAATAATTTTCTTTTTGGATAACTTTATACGTATAACAAAACGTATCACTTATTGTATATCAACCAGTTAACAAAACGTTTCGGACAACCAACTGCTGTTGATAAATAAAAACAGTTATTTTATTTGTTATACCAGAAAACATTCATAGATTTGCAGAACATTTGTTACCTAATAAGTAAACTTCTACACATTACTTATTATAAAATAAAAATCTACAGTGAAAAGACAAGTTTATTCTTACGAAGAAGCCTTTGAAGAATCTTTACGATATTTTCAAGGAGATGAGCTAGCAGCTAGGGTTTGGGTGAATAAATACGCAGTAAAAGATTCTTTCGGAAACATCTATGAGAAGTCTCCAGAAGATATGCATTGGCGAATTGCCAATGAGGTTGCTCGTATTGAAGCAAAGTATAAAAACGGACTCAATGCTCAGGAGCTATTCGACTTACTTAATCATTTTAAGTACATTGTACCACAAGGTAGTCCTATGACCGGTATCGGTAATGACTTTCAGGTAGCATCTTTATCAAACTGTTTTGTGATTGGTATAGATGGTGCGGCTGACTCTTACGGTGCAATTATTAAAATTGATGAAGAGCAAGTGCAATTAATGAAAAGACGCGGTGGTGTGGGTCATGACTTATCACACATCCGTCCTAAAGGATCGCCAGTTAAGAACTCTGCTTTAACCTCAACGGGGTTAGTTCCATTTATGGAGCGTTACTCTAACTCTACAAGAGAGGTTGCGCAAGATGGTCGTCGTGGTGCATTAATGTTAAGTGTATCTATTAAACATCCAGATTCGGAAGCGTTTATTGATGCTAAAATGACTGAAGGCAAAGTTACAGGAGCCAATGTTTCTGTTAAACTAGACGATGCTTTCATGCAAGCGGCAGTTGACAAACAGCCATACACGCAAAGATATCCGATTGATGCTGCAAATCCTTCGTATACTAAAGAGATTGATGCAACATCACTTTGGAAGAAGATTGTGCACAATGCATGGAAATCGGCAGAACCAGGTGTATTATTCTGGGACACAATCATCCGCGAGTCTGTGCCTGATTGCTATGCCGATTTAGGTTATCAAACCGTATCGACTAATCCTTGTGGTGAGATTCCTCTTTGCCCATACGATTCTTGTCGTCTTTTAGCTATCAACTTATATTCATACGTAGTAAATCCATTTACTGCTGATGCTTATTTTGATTTTGAATTATTCAAAAAACACGTTGGTTTAGCACAACGCATCATGGATGACATCATCGATCTTGAATTAGAGAAGATTGAACGTATCATCGAAAAGATTAGCGCTGACCCAGAAAACGCTGAAGTAAAAAGAACAGAGCTATTGCTTTGGGAGAAAATATATAAGAAGAGTGGTCAAGGACGACGCACAGGTGTAGGTATCACTGCCGAAGGTGATATGCTTGCTGCGCTTGGACTTCGTTACGGAACCGAAGAGGCTACAGAGTTCTCTGAAGAGGTTCATAAAACAGTGGCTATACAAGCCTATCGTTCGTCGGTTGAAATGGCTAAAGAACGTGGAGCATTCGAAATATACGATACAAAAAGAGAGGAAAACAACCCATTCATCAATCGTTTGTTTGATGCTGATCCTGAACTACGCGAAAACATGCACAAGTATGGTCGTCGTAACATTGCCTGTCTTACTATTGCTCCAACCGGAACAACTAGTTTGATGACGCAAACAACTTCGGGAATTGAACCTGTATTCTTGCCTGTTTACAAACGTCGCCGTAAGGTTAATCCTAACGATACAAACGTTCGCGTAGACTTCGTTGATGAATCAGGTGATGCATTTGAAGAATACATCGTGTTCCACCACAAGTTTGTAACTTGGATGGAAGCGAATGGTTACGATCCTTCAAAACACTATACACAAGAAGAAGTTGATGCATTGGTTGCTAAATCTCCATATTACAAAGCTACATCAAACGATGTAGATTGGTTGATGAAGGTTAAAATGCAAGGTCGTATTCAGAAATGGGTAGACCATTCTATCAGTGTAACTATCAACCTGCCAAATGATGTTGATGAAGAGTTGGTTAACAAGTTGTATGTTGAAGCTTGGAAGTCTGGTTGCAAAGGATGTACAGTATATCGCGACGGTTCTCGTTCAGGTGTATTGATTTCTACTAAATCGGATAAGAAATCTGACTTGCCTCCATGCAAACCACCTACAGTAGTAGAAACTCGTCCTGCAGTGCTTGAAGCAGATGTGGTACGTTTCCAAAACAACAAAGAAAAGTGGGTAGCTCTTGTTGGTTTATTAGATGGTTATCCATACGAGATATTCACCGGTTTGCAAGATGATGATGAAGGTATCTTCATCCCGAAAACGGTATCAACAGGACGAATTGTGAAGAACGTAGATGAAAATGGCAACAAGCGTTACGACTTCCAGTTTGAAAACAAACGTGGTTACAAGATGACGATTGAAGGACTTTCTGAAAAGTTCAACAAAGAGTATTGGAACTATGCTAAATTGATTTCTGGTGTATTGCGTTATCGCATGCCACTCGAACAAGTTCTTAAGTTGGTTAGCTCACTCGAATTGGACAGCGAGAATATCAACACTTGGAAAAACGGTGTGGAACGCGCGCTTAAGAAATACGTACAAGACGGTACAGCAGCAAAAGGAAAGAAATGTCCTAACTGCGGAAACGAAACCCTTGTGTATCAAGAAGGTTGTTTGATTTGTACAACATGTGGAGCATCGCGTTGCGGATAATATAAGTAATATTTTAAGATAAAGTTTATTGAACCGGCTGAACAGAGCTTAATAACTGTTCAGCCGGTTCTTTTTATATGATTTTGTTTCATCGCACAGAAACTTTAGTTTCATAAGGCTGGAACCAAAGTTTCAGTGCGATGGAAATAAAGTTTCACCATATAGAAACAACAATAATTCGTATTAACAAATTCTTAATTTAGCGAATTCAAAAAACAATATGTGCTCTTTTACGTTTAACACAAACGTTTGCATAGTATTTTGAGAAACTTACTAAACCATGATTTAAGTTAATAGAAAATAAAGTTTTAAACTTGTATTACCGTTTGTTAATATAATAAAATCTGATATATGTATATTTCATTTAACATTGAATATAGAACCAACTGGGGTGAAGAGGTTCGTATCGTTGGTGACATACCTGAATTAGGAAACCAACAAAACGAGAAATCACTTAAGTTACATACAATTGATGGCATTCATTGGACAGCCAATGTATCTTTCACGCCATCAGCTAACCAACAAGTTGTTAACTACAGCTATTTGATTTGGCAAGAAGATAAGATGGTACGCCAAGAGTGGAGTAGCTTCGAAAGACGTATCTACTTAAACGGAGATCAAAAGAAGCATTATACTGTTTACGATAGTTGGAAAAATCTGCCCGAACAATCTTACTTTTACAGTTCGGCTTTCACAGAAGCATTGCTAGCTCATCAAAATAGAGATGCCGCTCCTAAAAGTTTCAAGAAAGGCATATTATTTAAAGCTTATGCACCTACCATCGATGAAGATCATTGCTTAGCCATTTGCGGTAATCAGAAGATTTTGGGCGAATGGAACCCTGAATTGGCTATGCCGATGAGCGATATCAACTTCCCCGAATGGCAGATTGAGTTAGATTATACAAAACTAAAATTCCCTTTAGAATACAAGTTTGTACTTTACAATAAAAAAGAGAAACACATGGTGGCTTGGGAGAATAACCCCAACCGCTATATGGCTAGTCCCGAAGTAAAAAACAATGAAACGTTGGTTATATCCGACCGCTATGTATACTTTGATCTACCTAAATGGAAAGGTGCGGGAGTAGCAATTCCTATCTTCTCTTTAAAGTCTGAAGAAAGTTTTGGTGTAGGCGATTTCGGCGATTTGAAGCGAATGATTGACTGGGCAGTAAGTACCAATCAAAAAATTGTGCAGATATTACCAATCAATGACACTACGATTACCCATACTTGGACCGATTCTTATCCATACAACAGCATCTCAATTTATGCTTTCCACCCCATGTATATCGACTTGATTAAGATGGGCAAACTGAAAGATAGTAAATTGATGGATAGTTTCAATAAACGCCAAAAGGAGCTGAACGCCTCTCCTACTGTCGATTATGAAGGAGTCAATCAAACTAAATGGGAATATATAAAACTATTATTTGCACAAGAAGGCAAACAAACGCTTGATTCGAAAGAGTTTAAAGAGTTTTTTGAAGCCAACAAAGAGTGGTTGCAACCTTATGCTGCATTTAGTTATCTGAGAGATAAACATAAAACTCCAAACTTCCGCGAATGGCCGGAGTTTACTGTATACAAAGCTGAAGAGATTGATCAAATATGCCAACCTACTACTAAAGAGTACGAGGAGATTGCATTGTATTTCTTCATACAGTACCATTTACATATACAATTGCTGGAAGCAAGTACATACGCTCGTCATCATGGAGTAGTATTAAAAGGCGATATCCCTATTGGTATCAGTCGCAATAGCGTTGAAGCTTGGACTGAACCTCATTACTTTAACCTCAACGGACAAGCAGGAGCCCCACCCGATGATTTCTCTGTAAATGGTCAAAACTGGGGATTTCCAACTTACAACTGGGAAGTAATGGCCAAAGATGGCTATAGTTGGTGGATGAAACGTTTCCGCAAGATGGCTGAATATTTTGATGCTTATCGCATCGACCATATATTAGGATTCTTCCGCATATGGGAAATCCCTATGGATTCTGTTCATGGTTTGCTAGGACAGTTTGTTCCTGCATTGCCTATGAGCCGCGAAGAAATTGAAAGTTACGGATTACCATTTAGAGGCGAGTTTTTAACTCCCTATATTCATGAATATTTCTTAGGACAAGTTTTTGGTCCACATACCGATTATGTCAAAGAGACTTTTATTGAGTCTAATGGCATGTGGGAAAGATATCAAATGCGTCCGCAGTTTAACACGCAACGAAAAGTAGAGGCTTTCTTCGAAGGTAAAACAGATGCTGATAGCATTTGGATTCGCGATGGATTGTATTCGTTGATCAGCAATGTGCTCTTTGTGCGCGACCGTTCTAATCCGGGCATGTATCACCCACGCATCAGCGCACAGTTAGATTTTGCTTATCGTTCGTTGAATGATTCTGAAAAAGATGCTTTCAATCATCTTTACAATCAATATTACTATCAACGTCACAACGATTTCTGGCAAGAACAAGCAATGCAGAAATTACCACAACTTACTCAATCGACTAGAATGTTGGTTTGTGGCGAAGATTTAGGAATGATTCCTAAGTGCGTAGAATGGGTTATGAATGACTTGCGCATACTTAGTCTTGAAATACAACGTATGCCTAAGAATCCTTCCTATGAGTTTGGCTTTTTAAATGAATATCCATATCGTTCGGTTAGTACATTCTCAACTCACGATATGTCTACCCTTCGTGGATGGTGGGAAGAAGATTATGGACAAACGCAACGTTACTATAATAATATGATGGGGCATTATGGATCGGCACCTTCGGTAGCTACTCCAGAAATATGCGAAGAGATAGTACGCAATCAACTCTATAGCCAATCAATGCTTTGCATTATGGCACTACAAGACTGGATGTCTATTGATGGAGATTGGCGCAATAAAAATGTAGAAGAAGAGCGCATCAATGTTCCGGCTAATCCTAAACATTACTGGAGATACCGAATGCATTTATCACTCGAAGAACTCATGAAAGCAGATAGCTTAAATGAGAAAATCAAAGAATTGATTAAACAAACAGATAGAGAGTAATTGAGAGTTTAAACATTTCAAGTCATTATTTTGAACAAGGGATAAATCTTATAATTGATTTATCCCTTTCCATTTATCATAAAGCGGTTCAATCAGTCGTTTTCTTTATCTTTGCAGAAACTAAATTCAATTTACAATGGATTCGATTCAATTAAAAAGCAGCTATATAATTCTCAATAATTTATTGTTCTACTCGTATCACGGAGTGCTACCTCAAGAGCAAATTGTGGGTAATGAATTCTCTATCTCATTAAAGTTGAAAGTAGATGTCAGCCAGCCGGGACATACTGATGAACTAAGCAATACAGTAAGCTATGCCGATGTTTATGAAACGGTAAAAAAACAAATGGCAATTCCCTCTAAATTGCTCGAACATGCCGCTATGAGTATTGTAAAAAAACTCTTTGAAGAGTATAAGCTAATTGAAGAGATTGATATTACATTGCTAAAACGTAACCCACCAATGGGAAGTGATATTGATAGTGCAGGAGTTGAATTGCATTGTACAAGATAATAGATAATAAATCGCCCTCAGATGATTGATACAACTGAGGGCGATTTGCTTATAGATGATATATTATTTCTCTAGCTTTTTTCTTTTACGTTTTCTAAACGACTCGACTGCTTCAGTAACTACTGGTTTATTAGCAAATCGTTCAGTATAACTAGTGTAATCAGGGTGCGTACGTTCGTAGTTTTGATCTACAAATAATGGGCTTGAAATTATATGATCGGCTGTAGAACGATTGCAGCAGAATACTATATTTTCGACTCCTGCAAGACGAGTAAGAGCTTTTACGTCTGTGTCATGCGGTTGGAGTGTCATCGGATCGGTAAAGAAGAAAAGATAATCTATCTCACCTTCAACGATACGCGAACCCATTTGTTGATCACCGCCTAACGGACCCGATTTTAGTATTGTAAAATCCCATTCAATATCGGGATGTTTTTCTTGAAGAGCTTTTAAAATCAATGTACCTGTAGTACCTGTGCAATAAAACTTATGTCCTATAAGTAACTCTGAATTCCATAAAGCCCAATCAATCAAATCTTTTTTCATGGCATCATGTGCCACTAATCCAATGTGTCTGATGAATCTATTTTCCATAACAATCTTTTATTTAAAGTCAGATAATTGCGAGAACCGTTTTGTGCGTTTTGCATAAAACTCCCACAATATACTGCTTTTAATTTGTTCTGGTATAATTCTAACAGATGTTTTTTGAAGATTATCCTTGCGATCGTTCAAGAAGTCTGGTCGTAATTTATGGTAATCGCAACGGGCTTTATATATGGCTTTTGCATTCTGAATATCCCCTTTCAAAAAGAATTGTGCCATAGCTAGTCTATCTAACCAATATCTTATTCGCATTACAGAATCTATATCTTCGAAAGAAGAATTCTTGTAAAGCATTAAAAGGTTGTTGCGAAAATTCAGATAGGTTTTACGAGGGTTCTCTTTATTTAAAGTAGCTCCACCTACGTGATAAACTACACTTTGTGGAATACATACGATATTTAATCCACGTGATCTTAAACGCCAACAAAGATCAATCTCTTCCATGTGAGCAAAAAAGCGACCATCAAAACCACCAACTTCATTAAAGTCGGCAAGTCTTATACACAAAGCTGCTCCAGTTGCCCAAAAGATGGATTGAATCTCATCATACTGCCCAAGGTCTTTTTCTACTTTATCAAATATTCTACCGCGACAGAATGGATAACCATAATAGTCAATATAACCACCCGCAGCTCCTGCATGTTCAAAACTATCTTTGTTAGCATAGCTAAGAATCTTAGGTTGACAAGCAGCTACATCTAACTCCTCATCCATAAAAGAGATTAATGGAGTCAACCAGTTTTTAGTAACTTCCACATCCGAATTAAGCAATACTACATATTCGGCATCTACCTCTTTTAGGGCTCGATTATATCCTTCGGCAAATCCATAATTCTTATCAAGCTTGATGATACGAACCATCGGAAATTCACGCTGAAGCATATCAATTGAATTATCATCAGAACCATTGTCGGCAACACATACTTCTACCTCTTCATTCATGCTGTATTGAACAACCGAAGGTAAAAAGGTTTGCAACATTTTGCAACCATTCCAATTCAGAATAACAATCGATACTTTCTTCATAACATATATTATTGTGTTGTTTGTTTATGAGTTAACAATTTCAGCTTTCAATGCCGTTCGATCTTCATTAAATTCAATCAATCTTACATTTATTAATTGATTGTCTAAAGAGTCATCACTATCTAACTCTATACGAATATAGTTGTCGGTAAAACCGTGCATAGGTGTGCCAGCTTTTGATTTCTCCATTAAAGCAGTCATAGTTTGTCCAATATGGCGTTCATAAAAAGCATGAGTCTTTTCATCTGATATCGCTAGTAAACGTTGACTACGATTATGTTTTTCTTCAGGTGTAACTACATGTTCTATCTTTAAAGCTTGTGTACCAGGACGCTCTGAATAGCTAAATACATGCAATTGTGTAATATCTAATCCTGAAATAAAGGAATAAGCATTCTCAAAGAACTCTTCAGTCTCACCACGTGTACCAACAATTACGTCGACACCAATAAATGAATCTGGCATGACTTCTTTTATCTTACGAATCTTTGAGGCAAAAAGCGAAGTATCATATTTGCGTTTCATGAACTTCAATACATCATCGCTACCTGATTGTAGCGGAATATGAAAGTGAGGCATAAAACGTTTAGAGGTAGATACGTATTCAATAATCTCGTCTGTCAACAAGTTTGGTTCAATAGAAGAGATACGATAACGCTCTATACCTTCTACTGTATCAAGCGCTTTAACAAGATCGAAGAACGTTTCTCCCGTAGATTTACCGAAGTCTCCAATGTTCACACCAGTCAACACGATTTCTTTTCCACCTTCAGCAGCTGCTTGTTTGGCTTGCTCTACCATAGATTCAATAGTACCATTGCGACTTCTACCACGAGCAAAAGGAATAGTACAATAAGAACAATAATAATCGCATCCATCTTGCACCTTTAGGAAATAACGGGTTCTGTCACCTCGCGAACAAGAAGGAACAAACGATTTGATGTCTTTGGTCGAAGTGGTATAAGCTTCTCCACCTTCGTGTTTTTGTAAATCTCCCAAATACTTAAGTATCTCCTTTTTTTGTTCGGCTCCTAATACAATATCTACACCTTCAATCTGCGTAATAGCATCGGGTTTTAATTGTGCATAACATCCAGTTACTACGACAAATGCGCCTGGATGTTGTTTAACCAAACGATGAATAGCCTGACGACATTTCTTATCGGCCATTTCAGTTACAGAACATGTATTAACAACACATATATCTGCTTTTTCTCCTTTACGGGCAGTACGTACACCTGCTTCACGCAAAGTTTTACCTATAGTTGATGTTTCAGAAAAATTAAGCTTGCAGCCCAATGTATAATAAACGGCTGTCTTATCTTGAAAAACTGTAGAATCTATCATAATGAATACTATATCGTATTTTGTATGCAAAGTTACATATTAATCTGCAGAGGCTGAGCATTACTATATCTGAAAAACTAATAAACTAAATTGGAGATATGAAATATTTTAATTATTTTGCCTTATATAACAGTTATAAGCCTTTCACTGAGATAAGAAGTTACATTCTATTATTTAATATACGTAAAAATGTATACGATACGAAAGTTTATTACTATTTTTGCACATATTACAAAGAAACGTGCAATGATACAAGAAAATTTCATCAAGCTATACGAAAGTAGCTTCCGCGAGAATTGGGACTTACCATGCTATTCTGATTATGGGGATAATATAAATTTTACCTATGGTGAAGTAGCTGAAGAGATAGCTCGCTTACATTTACTATTTAAACACTGCAGCTTAAGACGCGGTGACAAAATAGCCATTATTGGCAAAAACAATACACGCTGGTGTATTTCTTACATGGCAACTATTACTTATGGAGCTATAGTTGTACCTATTTTACAAGATTTCAACCCGAATGATGTACATCATATTATTACTCATTCTGAATCAACTTTCTTATTTACAAGCGATAGCATTTGGGAATCTCTCGAAGAAGATAAAATGCCTAACCTTCGTGGCGTATTCTCGTTAACCGACTTCCGCTGTTTACATCAACGCGATGGCGAATGTATTCAACGCTTTTTAGCGAAAGCAGACGATGCCATGTTTGTTGCTTATCCTAACGGTTTTAACAAAGATAGCATTCAATATACTACTCTATCTAATGATAAAGTAATCTTATTAAATTATACTTCGGGCACAACTGGTTTTAGTAAAGGTGTAATGCTAACAGGTAATAACCTTGCTGGTAATGTTACATTTGGTATCCGCACTAAATTATTAGAGAAAGGCGATCGTGTTCTTTCGTTCTTACCTCTTGCCCATGCATATGGTTGTGCATTCGATTTTTTGACTGCTACAGCTGTTGGTACTCATGTAACATTATTAGGTAAAATACCTTCTCCAAAAATCTTATTAAAGGCTTTCGAAGAGGTAAAACCAAATCTAATCATCACCGTACCATTGGTTATTGAGAAGATTTATAAAAATACGATCCAACCATTAATTACCAAGAAAGGTATGCGTTGGGCATTAAATATTCCTTTATTAGATAATAGAATCTATGGCCAAATTCGCAAAAAATTGATTGATGCTCTTGGTGGTAGATTTAAAGAAATAATTATTGGTGGAGCTGCAATGAACCCCGAAGTAGAAGAGTTCTTCTACAAAATAAAATTCCCATTCACCATTGGATACGGAATGACTGAGTGTGGTCCACTTATCAGCTATGCGCCATGGAACGAATTTGTACCATCTTCATCAGGTCGTATTCTTGAAAATATCATGGAAGCAAGAGTATACAAGGAGTCACCTGATGCTACACTTGGAGAAATTCAAGTAAAAGGAGAAAACGTAATGGTGGGTTATTATAAAAACCCCGAAGCTACAAAAGATGCATTTACTGAAGATGGCTGGTTAAGAACAGGCGATTTAGGTACAATAGATAATAATGGAAATGTTTACATCCGAGGAAGAAGCAAAACAATGATATTAAGCTCGAGCGGTCAAAACATATTCCCTGAAGAAATAGAGAACAAACTAAACAACTTACCATTTATTATTGAAAGTTTAATCATTGAAAGAAACAAAAAGCTTGTTGCACTTGTTTATGCAGATTATGAAGCGTTGGATTCTTTAGGGCTAAATAATGATGAAAGCTTAAAAGCAATCATGGATGAGAATCTAAAGAATTTGAATAACAGCGTAGCTAACTATGAAAGAGTTAGTAAAATTCAACTTTATCCTACTGAATTTGAGAAAACGCCTAAAAGAAGTATTAAACGTTATTTATACGATAGTATAGCTGAGGAGTAATATGTTTTATAACATATTGCAGGACAAATAGTTAACACAGCCTTAATTTTATCTTAAAAAAAGATGCTACTTTTGAGACATCGTATTACAAAAGTATCTATATTTGTAACGTTTTAATAAGCAATTGATTGTATTACAGATTAAATGAAAAAGAAATGAAAAAGTTAGTTTATGTATTTGCAGTTATCGCAACAGTAGCATTTGCGTCTTGTGCACAAAAAGCAGCTAAAGTTGAAGCTGAAGAAGCAGCAGCAGCTGATGATGCAGTTAATGTTGAAGTAGTTGAAGCAACTGGTGCTGAAATCATCGGAGATTCTTTAGTTACTGACACTGTTGTTGGAGTAGCAGTAGTTCCTGCTGAATAACTGAAAATCTACAAAGAGAATTGAAAGTCTGCTGTGCTATTAGCACTTCAGACTTTTTTTTATGCTCGTACTTATCTTATCATTTTATAGGCACAAAAAAAATGGATACTAAAATTAGTATCCATTTTTTATATCATGTAATTGTTGAGATTACTCAGCTACTACTTCGAAAGGAATTTCTACTGAAACTTCTTTGTGTAGTTTTACAACAGCTTTGTATTGACCAACTTCTTTAACAGCGTCTTTAACAACGATTTGTTTTCTATCAATATCAAAACCTAACTTAGCCAAAGCTTCAGCGATTTGGATATTACCTACAGAACCAAAGATTGAACCTGTAGAGCTAACTTTAGTAGCGATAGTTAAAGAAACACCTTCTAACTTAGCAGCTAATGCTTCAGCATCATTCTTGATTTTCGCAAGTTTGTGCGCGCGTTGCTTTAAGTCTTCAGCCAACATTTTTTTTGCAGAAGGAGAAGCGATAATAGCTTTTCCTGTTG
>CAMTPH010000065.1 GCA_947074345.1 uncultured Bacteroides sp.
GAGCATCTGACTGTTAATCAGAGGGTCCTTGGTTCAAGTCCAAGAGGAAGAGCAAGTAAAGGTTCGCATTTAGCGAGCCTTTTTTTGTATCCATACGTCAAGTTACTCGGCCATAGCAAGTGTCAACACACTCAATCTAACATTGTCTACCTCGACCAGCGCATCGGCGCAAGCCACACAAGTAGCACCCGTGGTCAATACATCATCTATTAATAAAATGTGTTTGTTGGCAAAAAGTTCAGTCGAATGCAATTTGAATATTCCTTCAACGTTTGTCCAACGGTCAAAAGCCGATTTGCGCGTTTGGGTTTCGGTATGCCGTTGGCGTGTGATAGCTTTTTCGATAACCGGTATGCCCGTTACTCGCGATATACCATCGGCAAGGCAAGCACTCTGATTATATCCACGTATCCGTTGCTTCTTACGATGCAAAGGAATAGGAATAAGATAATCAATATCATCAAAGAATCCATCCTTTTGCAACTCGGCAGCCATTTGTTTACCCATCGACACACCAACCTCTTTTCGTCCTCGATATTTTAGCTGATGAAGTATCTCGCGATAGTCGCTGCCACGCTGATAGTAGAAGTAAGAAGTTGCACGCTGCAATTCGGTCTTTCCCCAAAACATACGCTCTACCGCATTGTCGGGTTTTAGATGAAGGTTGGTGCGAGGCAAATCAATATTACAGCGATGGCATACGCACTCTTCTTGCGCAGAAAGCGGTAACGAGCATACAACACATACTTTGGGGAACAAAAGATGCACACAGGCAGCAAACCAATCTTTCAATGCCATACTGTTTTTCATTAACTGGATTAGTATATTACATATTGGTGGGCATGGCCTTTGGCAATAAATCAACAAACAAGTGATGCAGATGGACATTGCTCACAATAATATGATGTCCATCTACAAAATCGGAGTCATTGTAGAAATCGCTTGCCATACCACCGGCTTCTATCACCAGGAGTGCAGCGGCGGCAAAATCCCATCTTCCCAAGAAAGCCTCGGCCCAAGCATCAAATCGGCCGGCGGCTACATAGCAGATAGCTGCGGCTGCCGAACCATTCATGCGTATGCCACCCACTTTGCCATATAGGTTATCAATCAGATGAAGTGCAGTATGTTTGTAATCGTCGGCATTGTAAGGCAGTTCGCAAACAACAAAGGCATTTTCTATATCTCTTACGTTCGATACATGAATCTGCTCGCCGTTTAACCAAGCACCACCACCCTGCCATGCATAAAAGCATTCGTTGCGGCAGACTTCATAAACCACACCAACGAGCAACTCTTTGCCACGACGCAAAGCAATGCTTACACAGTATGGAGCCATATCGTGAATATAATTGGTTGTACCATCGAGCGGATCAATGACCCAACAATATTCTTCATCGCAATAGTGCGCTGTTCCTTCTTCTGTTATAAATCCGGCTTCGGGTACAAGCGCCGACAACTCTTTCACCAATATCTTCTCGGATTCTTTGTCTACATACGACACATAATCGTGCGCATGCTTTACCTCTACTCGCTCGCGATTGAAGCTTTTACGTTCATCGAGCAAGAATTTGCCACATCGCAGTGCCACGTCGCAAACCTCTACCGTAAGTTCTTTTAAATCTCTCATAAAAACAATCTTTGTTTATTGGGTTTGTATCCATCGAAATCCCATCATTAACCTATTATAATCTGAATAGTGATAATTCGGTTGGTAGATAAGTTAATCTAGCGCGATAACTGTTAACTATTATCGTGCTAGACGTGGTAGTCTACCTTCTAATATAAATTGAGCCAAAAAACAGACTACCCTTTCCTACAAAGTTAACGATATAATCAATAAAATTAACTGAATATCACCTATTTTTGTATTTTTGCCCCATCAATAATAATCGAATGCATGAAACATCCTTTTCATCAATTTATATACTGTCCCGAATGCGGATCGAACCACTTTGTAGTTAACAATGAGAAGTCGAAACGCTGCGAGGCTTGCGGATTTGTTTATTACTTTAATCCATCGGCAGCTACGGTGGCTCTTATCTTTAACCAAGAGGGCGAGTTATTGGTTTGCCGTCGCGCCAAAGACCCAGCCAAAGGTACGCTCGACTTGCCGGGTGGCTTTATCGACTCATTCGAAACAGCCGAAGAGGGAGTGGCACGCGAAGTTTTAGAAGAGACCGGATTGGTGGTTGATGAGGTGATTTATCAGTTCTCACTACCCAACCTGTATATGTACTCCGGATTTGAGGTCCATACACTCGATTTATTCTTTGTGTGCAAAGTATCAAACACCAATCGCATTGAGGCACAAGATGATGCACAAGAAGCATTCTTTATGCCGCTTCACCAAATTAATCCGGAGGATTTTGGATTGGCATCTATCCGCAAAGCGCTTACTCAGTTTCTGAAAGAAATATAATTCTTGTACATAAATGACAATTCGTATTTTATAGAATCGTATTTTTGTAAAAACACCCTAACAAATATGAAAAAAAGAATTTCACGATTAATCTGTGCTATGGTTTGCAGTGCTCCTATCATTGCAACGGCTCAAACAGTCGACAAAATCACCTCGCCGGTAAACCTATACCAAGAGGGTAAAATTCTGTTTTTGGAAAAGAACTTTGCTGCTGCCAACACAACGCTGCAAACGTTCGTTCAACAAATGCCTGAAAGCCGTATGCGCGAAGAAGCTGAATACATGCTTGTTTGCTCGGCATACGAATTACGCAATCCCAACAGTCTATCCATGCTCGAGCGTTATCTCGAAGCATATCCTGATACGCCCCATGCCAATCGCATCTATGCATTGATGGGTGCATGCTACTTCTACAAAAGAGACTTTAACGAAGCTTTGGCTATGCTCAACTCATCAGAACTTTATCTGCTAGCAAATGATGAGCGCGATGAGATGACTTACATGATGGCTACTTGCTACCTCGAGATAGGTAACTTGCCAGAAGCAGCTACTTGGTTCGAGATGCTCAAATCAACGAGCCCGGCTTATGCACAAGATTGCACGTACTACATTTCGTATATCCGATATTCGCAAGCTCGCTACGACGAAGCGTTGAAAGGTTTCTTGTCGCTGCAAAACTCGAACAAGTACAAAGAGTTGGTGCCTTACTATATTGGCGAAATCTATCTGATTAAACAGCAATACAGTCAAGCTGGCGCGATAGCTCAAAACTATCTATCGACTTATCCCAACAATGAATATACCATCGAGATGTATCGCATCTTGGGTGAAGCAGATTTTCAACTACGCAAATATAGCGAGGCTATTAAAGCATTGGATTATTATGTAACCAAAACAGCTCAACCTCGTCGCGATGCGTTATATATGTTGGGTATGGCTTATTATCAAACGGGTGTAAACTCAAAAGCAGCCGAAACATTGGCACGTGTTACCAACGCAAGCGATGCACTGGCTCAAAATGCTTATCTACACATGGGTTTGGCATATCTCAACTTGGCCGAGAGAAACAAAGCACGTATGGCTTTCGAACAAGCGGCATCAATGGATTACAATGCGACCATCAAAGAACAAGCGGCTTATAACTATGCGCTTGCTTTGCATGAGTCTTCTTACTCGGGCTTTGGTGAGTCGGTAACTGCCTTCGAAAGATTCTTGAACGATTATCCTAACTCGCCTTATACCGATATGGTGAGCAACTATTTGGTTGAGACTTACCTGACAACTCGTAGCTACGAAGCGGCTTTGAGTTCTATCGAACGTATTCAAAAACCAGACCGCCGCATCTTGGAAGCCAAACAAAAGATTTTGTTCCAACTCGGTACACAAGCTTTTGCTAATACAAACTTCAACAAAGCCATCGGTTATTTCGATCAAGCTATCGCATTGGGACAATACAACCAAGAGACTCGCGCCGAAGCTCTTTATTGGAGAGGCGAATCGTATTATAGATTGGGTAACTTGGCTCAAGCAGAACAAAGCTTTAAGCAATATCTGCAATTAAATCGCCAACCCAACAGTCAAATGTATGCGTTGGCTAACTATAACTTAGGCTACATCGCTTTCAATCAGAAACGATATACGGATGCTCGCAACTACTTTACCAAATATACTGATATGACTGGCAAAGAGGTTAACCCATCGGTGGTTGCAGATGCCCATAACCGTATTGCTGATAGCTACTTGCAAAGCCGCAACTTCGACGAAGCAAAACATTACTATGCACTTTCTGAATCGACTAATCCGGCAGCAGGCGATTATGCCTTCTATCAAATGGCATTGGTATCGGGATTGCAAAAAGACTATTCGGGCAAGATTACACTCTTGAATCGTTTGGTGGGCAAATATCCCAACTCTTCGTATGCTGTGAATGCTATCTACGAAAAAGGTCGTTCGTATGTATTGCTCGAAAACAATGCGCAAGCTATCAATGCTTACAACGAACTGCTTAGCAAATATCCTGCAAGTCCATTAAGCCGTAAAGCGGCTGCCGAAATCGGTTTGCTGTATTATCAAGATGGCGCTTACGATAAAGCACTCGAGGCTTACAAACAAGTGGTTCAAAACTATCCGGGTAGCGAAGAGGCTCGTCTTGCCATGCTCGACTTGAAATCTATCTATGTAGATATGAATCGTATTGATGAGTTTGCAGCATTGGCTAATGCCATGCCGGGCAACATCCGCTTTGATGCAACCGAACAAGACTCGCTAACTTATATTGCAGCCGAGAGAATCTTTATGCGTGGCCGCATAGAGGAAGCTAAATCGAGCATGACTCGTTATCTACAAAGCTATCCTGATGGTGCGTTTACAATTAATGCGAACTACTATCTATGCAAGATTGCCGATGAACAAAAGAACTACGACCAAGTGTTGCAACACTCAGCAGAAATATTGAAGTATCCGGATAGCCCTTATGCTGAGGATGCTATCTTGATGCGTGCAACTGTATTGTTCAACCAAAACAACTTTGCCGAGGCATTGGCTGCTTACAAACAATTGCGCGAGAAAACACTTCAACCGGAGCGTCGCATATTGGCTGAGACAGGCATGCTCCGTTCTGCTTACCTTATGAGAGATGATGTAGAGGTAATAAACGCTGCTACCATCTTACTAGGCGAATCGAAATTGGCTCCTGAGACAACAAACGAAGCGCTCTATTATCGTGCTAAAGCCTATTTAAATCATCAAGCAGACAGTTATGCGATGGAAGATTTAAAACAGTTGGCTAAAGATACGCGCAACATATACGGTGCTGAAGCTAAATATCTGATTGCTGACAAACTATACAAAGAGGGTAAATACAGCGATGCAGAAAAGCAGTTGCTTAATTATATTGATCAAAGTACGCCTCATATGTATTGGTTAGCTCGCAGCTTTATCCTCCTATCGGATGTATATGTGGCAATGGGCAAACCAGTCGATGCACGCCAATACTTGTTGAGCTTACAGCAAAACTACGATGGCGCAGACGATATTCCTGCGATGATTAATATCCGTTTAGAAAAGTTGAATCAATAAAAACCAGCATACAAATGAATCGCTATCTATATAATATATCAGCAATATTAGTGCTTGGAGCATCTACGCTTACTGCGCAAGCCCAAGCACAAACGCAACCAAAAGATACTACACTAAACCGTGTGATGGTGGTGGAACATGAATACACACCCGTAATCATGGATGCGGAAAAGATAAACATCATGCCTCAAGTAGAGGCACCTGTTGTGGTTAAGAAAGAGGTTGAATATGCAATATCTTCACAACCCGCTACTGAAATACCTACAGAAACCATGAAGCCTTTTATTGGTGAAGAGGTTCAATCGAAACCTAAAACGGGTTATGTAAGAGTGGGTGGTGGTAGCTATGGCAATGTTGACGCTATGGCCAATTACTTACTTCTTATCTCTCCTAAAGATAAACTCGATCTATTCTTTCATATGAATGGGATGAAAGGTCGTTTAGACAATCCGTTTGATGACCATAATAAATGGAAAGCGCACTATTATCGCACACGTGCCTCTATTAAATACCAACATATGTTTGACCGAACAGAGATGAATATCGCAGGTAACTTTGGTTTGAGTAACTTCAACTACCTGCCTCAAGATTGGGCTAACTTGCAACGTTTCACTTCGGGTGATGTACATTTTGGTATTAAATCGACAGATTCAGACATGGCGTTGAAGTTTGATGCAGAAACCAACTACATGATCTATCAACGCAAAAAGAACCTGTTCAATATGGGGTCGATGACCGAAAGCCGTATTAAGACTCGTGCCAATGTATGGTCGGCTATCAGTGAGGGACAAGATATCGGCTTGCAACTTGCGATGAACAATCTATTGTACAACGGTGCAGGCTTGAGCGACTATACAACGATCGACTTAAACCCATATTATCAGTTTCTCGATGATGATTGGAAAGTACGCATTGGAGCCAATGTAGACTTTTCGTTAGGTTGCGGCAAGACACTACGCTTTTCGCCAGATGTTACAGCCGAATATGTATTTGCCGAAAGCTATGTGGTTTATGCAAAAGCTACAGGAGGCAGAAGATTGAACGACTTCCGTCAACTAGAGATTGACAATCCTTATGGAAGCCTTACGCACCAACTGCCCAGCACATACGAACAAGCAAATGCATCTTTGGGAGTAAAAGGCAGTCCGGTAAACGGTCTATGGTTTAACGTATTTGGAGGTTATCAAATACTTAAAGATGATCTGTACAACGTACATGGCACAATTGAAGATGAGCAATCAGCAGAGATAAAATATTATCACCCTGTATTATTCGACAACACTGATACCGAGAATGCTTATGGTGGAGCAACAATTAGCTATAACCACAAGCAATCTATCAAAGTATCGGCAACTGGTATCTATCGTCATTGGACAGCCGATGATAATGAATTCGCACTACTCTTTAAGCCTAAGTTCGAATTCAACCTTAATGCAGATTTCACACCAATCGATAAGTTTCTATTCAGTGTAGGATATCAATATGTGAATCGTCCAAAGGTTGGCGAAGCACAATATAGTGTAGGATCTATCAATAATCTAAACCTTGGCGTAAACTATCAGTTTATACAAGGTTTGTCATTCTACGGTCGAATCAACAATCTGTTTAGCAAAAAATATCAATGGTATTTTGGCTACCCAACCGAGCGATTTAATATCTTGGTTGGCTTAAGCTATAAGTTCTAAGAAAACAAATCATTAAATAGAACGACGGATAAGAAAGTGTGTTAACTAACTTTCTTATTCGTCTTTTTTTATATAAAAAAGCAAGATATTTCTTATATAATAAGGTAGTACAAATTATTTTTTTCTACTTTTGCGCCAAAATAACAGGTATGTGAAGACTGTTTTACCATAAAAACATCCCCCTTTTACAGCCATATTAATGTAAAGAATATGCAAAAGAACCTTGTAATCGTTGAGTCTCCGGCTAAAGCTAAAACTATAGAAAAATTCTTAGGAGAAGACTATAAAGTCTTGTCAAGCTATGGCCACATCAGAGATTTAAAGAAGAAATCATTTAGCATTGATATTAATAAAGATTTTGCACCTACATACGAGATTCCTACTGATAAGAAAGAGGTAGTTAAGAAGCTACAAGATGAAGCTTCGAAAGCTGATGTCGTATGGCTCGCATCCGATGAGGACCGCGAGGGAGAAGCTATTGCATGGCATCTTTACGAAGTATTAGGGCTAAAACCTGAACATACAAAACGTATCGTTTTTCACGAAATTACCAAGAACGCTATCTTGAAAGCGATTGATAACCCACGTGAAATTGATATGAACTTGGTGAACGCTCAACAAGCACGCCGTATACTCGACCGTATTGTAGGTTTCGAGTTGTCGCCTGTATTGTGGAAGAAAGTTCGTCCAGCATTGTCTGCCGGCCGTGTACAATCGGTAGCTGTACGTTTAATTGTAGAGCGCGAGCGCGAAGTGAATGCATTCGAAAGCGAAGCAAGCTATCGTGTGATTGCCCTATTTATGGTACCCGACAAAGATGGCAAAATGGTTGAGATGAGAGCTGAACTAAACCATCGCATGAAGACCAAAGAAGAGGCTGAACGCTTCTTAGAAAGTTGCAAAGATGCGAAGTTCACTATCGAAAACATTGCAGTAAAACCAACTAAGAAAAGTCCTGCTGCTCCGTTTACTACATCGACTCTACAACAAGAGGCTGCTCGTAAGCTTAGCTTCACCGTGGCACAAACCATGATGTTGGCTCAAAAGCTATACGAAGCCGGTTTGATTACTTATATGCGTACCGACTCGGTAAACTTATCACAATATGCCATCAACGATAGTAAGAATGCTATTACCAACAAGATGGGTGATAAATACGTTCAAACCAGAAACTTCACTACAAAGACCAAAGGTGCTCAAGAAGCCCACGAGGCCATCCGCCCTACATATATCGAGAACGATTCGATTAGCGCAGGCGGTCAAGAGAAACGTTTGTATGATTTGATTTGGAAACGTACCATCGCATCGCAAATGGCTGATGCCGAATTAGAGAAAACAACTGCTACCATATCTATCAGCAACAGCAGCGATTACTTTACAGCTGTTGGTGAGGTAATTATATTCGACGGTTTCTTGCGCGTATACAAAGAGTCGTATGACGAAGAGAGCGAACAAGAAGATGAAAGCCGCCTATTGCCTCCACTTAAAAAGGGACAAGCACTAGAGAGCCGTGCTATCACAGCTACCGAACGATTTACTCAACGCCCTCCACGCTATACCGAAGCAAGTTTGGTTCGCAAACTAGAGGAGTTGGGCATTGGCCGTCCTTCTACTTATGCGCCAACTATCTCTACTATCCAACAAAGAGAGTATGTGATAAAAGGTGAGAAACCAGGAGAAGAGCGTCCTTACAATGTGCTTTCGTTGAAAGATGGCGGCATCACTCACAATGTTCAAACAGAAATTGTTGGAGCAGAGAAGTCGAAATTACTACCAACCGATACAGGTATCGTGGTAAATGATTTCTTGACTGAGTTCTTCCCAAACATCTTGAACTATAACTTTACGGCCAACATCGAGAAAGAGTTTGATGAGATTGCCGATGGTGATAAGAAGTGGGATAGTATTATGCAAGACTTCTACAAAGACTTCCACCCTTCTGTTGAGTCAACTTTGGCCATTAAGAGCGAACGCAAAGTAGGCGAACGCATCTTAGGACAAGACCCTAAGACAGGCGAAACGGTATCGGTGAAGATTGGTAAGTTTGGCCCAATGGTACAAATTGGCAATACCGACGCTGAGGAGAAACCTAGATTTGCTCGTTTGACTAAAGAGCTTTCGATGGAAACAATTACCCTCGAACAAGCTATGGAGCTATTTAAACTGCCACGCACCTTGGGCGATTACGAAGAGAAGCCAGTTAGTATTGGTGCCGGTCGTTTCGGTCCTTACGTGCGTCATGATGATAAATATTACTCGATGCCTAAAGAAGCCGATCCGATGACAATCACACTCGACGAAGCGATTGCAATCATCTTGGAGAAACGCGAGGCAGAGAAACAAAAGTTCATCAAGAGCTTCGACGAAGAGCCTGAATTGCAAATCTTGAATGGCCGTTTCGGTCCATACATCAGCTACAAGAAGAAGAATTATAAGATTCCTCAAAACGTAGTTCCACAAGATTTGAACTTGCAAACTTGTTTCGACATCATCAAGTTGCAGTCAGAGAAAGCTGATGCTCCTAAGAAGCGTAAAGCACCTGCCAAAAAGAAGAAATAAAACAATCCATATTAAGAAGGTATATCATGCGTGATATACCTTCTTTTGTTTTTGCACTACCACAAAGCAGCTTGTAGCCAACTACAAGCGAGTTGATAACTGTTAACTATTATCATGCTATCTATATACACTTGGCGCGATAATAGTTAACAGTTATCGCGCCAAGTGTAGTCGTTTACTACAAAGAAAAAGGGGATATACCGGCGTACCGATATATCCCCAATCTATTTTGTATCTATTATGAGCAGATATTACATTCTGTTTGGAACTTCCATGCCCAATAGAGCCATACCCAAGCGAACCACTTTAGCTACATTTTGAGATAAAGCAAGACGGAACAGTTTCAATGCTTCGTTTTCTTCGCGCAAGATGCTGAAGTCATGATAGAACTGATTGTACTCTTTTACTAGATCATAGATATAGTTAGCAATGATTGAAGGGCTGTAATCAGTACCTGCTTGCTTAACAACAGCAGCAAAGTCGGCAACCGATTGAATCAAGCCTTCTTCTTTTTCGCTCAATGCGATATCAGTTGGCAATTCTGCTGGAACAACGATTCCGTTATCGGCAGCTTTGCGAAGCACTGACTGAATACGTGCGTATGTATATTGAATGAAAGGACCTGTATTGCCATTAAAGTCAATCGATTCTTTCGGATTGAAAGTCATGTTTTTGCGAGCATCTACTTTCAAGATGAAGTATTTCAATGCACCCAAACCTACGATACGAGCGATGTTATCAGCCTCTTCTTGAGTCAAGCCATCTAACTTGCCCAACTCTTGTGAAGTTTCTTTGGCAGTCGAGATCATCTCTTCCATCAAGTCGTCGGCATCTACTACTGTTCCTTCACGCGATTTCATCTTTCCTTCTGGTAGTTCAACCATACCGTAAGAGAAGTGAACCAAATCTTTACCCCAATCGAAGCCAAGCTTGTCAAGAAGGATAGAAAGTACTTGGAAGTGGTAGTTTTGCTCGTTACCTACTACATAGATCATTTTGTTGATAGCGTAGTCATCGAAACGGAGTTTAGCAGTACCGATATCTTGAGTCATGTAAACAGAAGTTCCATCGCCACGAAGCAATAGTTTGTGGTCAAGACCTTCGGCAGTAAGATCGGCCCATACCGAACCATCTTCTTTCTTATAGCAAACGCCATTAGCAAGACCTTCGAGTACTTTGTCGCGACCTACTGTATAAGTATCAGACTCGTAATAAATCTTATCGAAGCTAACACCCATTTTTTCGTAAGTCTTATCGAAACCTTCGTACACCCATCCGTTCATCATCTCCCAAAGAGAGCGAACTTCAAGATCACCTTGTTCCCATTTCAACAACATCTCGCGAGCTTGTGCCATCAATGGAGAAGCAGCTTCCGCTTCTTCTTTCGTCATACCTTTCTCTTCCATCAAAGCAGCCACTTCGGCTTTGTAATGCTTATCAAAAGATACGTAGTAGTCGCCCACCAAGTGGTCGCCCTTCTTACCCGATGACTGTGGAGTTTCGCCATTGCCATAAAGTTTCCAAGCAAGCATTGACTTACAAATATGAATACCGCGGTCGTTCACAATATTTGTCTTCACCACCTTATTACCATTTGCCTTTACGATATTAGCTAGTGCATTACCCAAAAGGTTATTGCGCACATGCCCTAAGTGTAGAGGTTTATTGGTATTAGGCGAAGAGTATTCAATCATCACCAACGGAGAGTTATCGTCGGCATCAACAATACCGTATTGAGCATCCGCATTGATTGTGTTTAACAACTCAATCCAAGTAGCCGATGCAATAGTTAGGTTTAGGAAACCTTTAATCACGTTGTAGCCTGCAATTGCTGGTTCGTTTGCTACAAGATAGGCACCAATTTCTTCGGCTGTTTGTTCAGGACCTTTCTTTGACATACGTAAGAAAGGGAATACAACCAATGTAAGATGTCCATCAAACTCCTTTTTAGTTTTCTGCAACTGAATTTGGGCAGCAGGAACATCTTGTCCGTAAAGAGCTTGCAATCCACTGATTACCGACTCGATAAGTTTATTTTCTATATTCATATACAAATCTTGTTTCGTGGTGCAAAGATAAAAAAAAGGAGACGTTTATAACGTCTCCTTCCTGTATTTTCTTTGTTTATAGTGCGTTTTATTCAACAGCAGCAGAAAGTTCTGCACCGGCTTTGAACTTAGCAACTTTTTTTGCAGGGATAGTAATGGTCTGTTTAGTTGATGGGTTGATACCAGTTCTTTCAGCTCTTTCGCTTACAGAAAATGTTCCAAAACCAACTAAAGAGATCTTACCACCGTCCTTTAACGCGTTAGTAACAGAAGATACAAAAGCCTCAAGAGCTTTCTTTGAATCCGCTTTGCTCAAGCCAGATTCTTCAGCAATAGCATTAATAAGTTCAGCCTTATTCATAGTGTTTTAATTTAAATAATTAAGTTAATGTTAGACAAAAGATAGATATAAAATCCACAACAAATATAGATTATCAAAACAATATATCAAATAAAAAGCTAAAAAAAACTCTGCAAATTATTGAAAAAGAACTAATCAGCCTCTAAATACTGTCGAATAACAGATTTTATTTGTAGTTTTGCGTATATTATAACTATAAAAATAACATTCAGGATATGATGCAATTGCCTAAAGTGACTAAGAATATAATCATTATCAATGTTTTATTATTTCTTGGAACCATTGTAGCGAAGTCATACAATATAGACTTAAACGAATATTTAGGATTACATTTCTTCTTAGCGGGTGACTTTAATCCGGCTCAGCTCATCACTTACATGTTTATGCATGGCAGCTTTGGGCATTTATTCTTTAATATGTTTGCCGTGTTCATGTTTGGACGCACACTCGAACAAGTTTGGGGACCACGTAGATTCTTATTCTACTACATCGTTTGCGGTATTGGCGCCGGTCTTATACAAGAGGTGGTACAGTTTGTAGAATATGAAACTGTATTGTCGAACTACCAAATGGTAAATACCGGATGGGGACAGATTCCGATGGCCGAATATCTTAACATGATGAATACCGTAGGAGCATCGGGCGCTGTATATGCTATCTTGCTTGCTTTTGGTATGCTATTCCCAAATACTCCTCTGTTTATCTTCCCATTGCCATTCCCTATCAAAGCAAAATATTTTGTTATTGGTTATGCGTTAATCGAACTGTATGCCGGTTTTGCAAACAACCCTAACGATAATGTTGCGCATTTTGCTCACTTAGGTGGTATGATATTCGGGTTCTTATTAATCATGTACTGGAAGAAAAAAGGTTCGAACAATGGGACATATTTTAACTGATCTGAAAGAGAAATTTAATAAAGGCAGTGTAGCCTTACAACTGATATTCATCAATGTTGGCGTATTCGTAATAGTTACATTCGTCAATATCTTCTTGCAACTGTTTAACAGAAGCGCAGGGGGTATATTCGAGCTATTAGCATTGCCTGCATCGTTTCAGCGTTTTATTGTACAACCGTGGTCTATCATCACCTACATGTTTATGCATGCCGACTTAATGCATATTTTATTTAATATGCTTTGGTTGTTTTGGTTTGGCCAGTTGTTTCTCTATTTCTTTTCGGCAAAGCACCTGAGAGGCTTATATATATTGGGAGGTATCTGCGGTGGAATACTGTATATGGTTGCTTTCAATATATTCCCTTATTTTCATTCGCAACTTTACTTTGCAACGATGGTGGGTGCTTCGGCTTCGGTGTTGGCTATTGTAGTTGCCACGGCCTATCGCGAGCCCAACTATCAAATCAGATTGCTTCTATTCGGAAATGTACGCTTAAAATACTTGGCATTGGTTGTAGTGATTACCGACCTATTGTTCGTTACATCGAGCAATGCCGGCGGACATATAGCCCATCTAGGTGGAGCATTGGCAGGCTTATGGTTTGCTGCTAGCCTAAAGAAAGGAACAGACATTACTGCATGGATCAACAAAATACTCGATGGTATACAATCACTATTCCATAGAAATCCGAACAAGAAGCGTAAGGCTAAGATGAAAGTGCACTACTCGGACGATCGCCAAAAGGATTATGATTACAATGCCAACAAGAAAGCACAATCCGAAGAGATTGACCGCATCTTAGACAAACTAAAGAAATCGGGTTACGGTAGTCTAACAGCCGAAGAGAAGAAAAGTCTTTTTGACGCAAGCAAAAAATAAAAGCCATGTCGCACATCGGGAAGCTTCTTACATATATACTATTAGCAGCAAATGCTTTTGTTGCTTTGCTCTTTATAATAAGTGCTTATAGCCCTTACATCAACCCTTCTGTCTCTTTTTTATTGCCTAGTATGGGGTTGGGCTTTCCTGTATTCTTACTATTAAATGTGCTTTTCCTTCTATTTTGGCTGATAGTAAAGTACAAATATGCCTTATTTCCATTGGTCGTACTGCTTATCTGTTTTCCACAGATTCGTTTATATATACCTTACAATTCGGAAACTAAAGACATTCCCGAAGATTGCATTAAGATACTATCGTACAATGTAATGAGCTTCAACAGTCTAAAAAGAGATAACGAGATGCTCAAATATGTAGCTAAGAGCGATGCCGACATTGTATGCATGCAAGAATACGGGGAATCTGGTCATGAGAAATATCTAAGAAAACAAGACGTTTTAAAGATTCTATCTGATTACCCATATTATAGCACGATGGCTTTGGGAGACAATAATCGTGGAAATCAAATAGCGGTATATTCTAAGTTCCCTATCCTATCATCCAAGCGTATTCCTTTTGCAAGTTTATATAATGGTGCCGGTGCTTTCGAACTTAAAGTTGGCAACGACACACTCTTACTCATCAACAACCATTTAGAATCGACTAAACTATCACACGAAGAGAGAGCTTCAGTAACCGAGATGATAAAAGAAGCAGATGCAGAGAAGGTTAAATCAGGCAGTCTACATTTGATAAGGAAGCTATCGGATGCATCGAATATCCGTGCTGTACAAGCCGACAGCATCTCTAACTTCATTAAAGATTCTAAGCACAAATCAATTGTAGTATGTGGTGATTTTAATGACTCGCCTATATCTTATACCCACAGAGTAGTAGGTAAAGGACTGAATGATGCGTTCGAAGATGCAGGAAAGGGGTTGGGAGTCAGCTTTAATCGAAACAGGTTCTATTTCCGTATAGATCACATACTGACTAGCAAGAATATCAAAACCTACAACACAAAAGTGGATAATAGTATTGATGCTTCAGACCACTACCCTATAATGACTTATATTAAAATAGACAATACAACAAATTAACTATAAATTTACACAAGAACAGAGAGAGTATGAATTTAAAGAAATCAGTAATCATTTTAGCTGCAGGATGTATGATGTTTGCTTGCACAACTAAAGAGAACCCGTTCTTCAACGAGTTTCAAACACCGTTTGGTACACCTCCATTCGAAGAGATAAAGATGGAGCACTACGAACCAGCTTTCGAAAGAGGTATGGAAGAGCAAAACGAAATCATTGCTTCTATCGTAAACAACCCAGAAGCACCAACTTTCGAGAACACAATTGTTGCTTTCGATCAAAGCTCACCTATCTTGACTCGCGTATCAATGGTATTCTACGGTTTGGCAGGTGCTGAAACGAACGATGATATCAAAGCTTTGTCAATGAAGTTGGCTCCAATCATGTCTGAACAATCAGATAACATTATGCTTAACGCTGCTTTGTTTGACCGCATCAATGCTGTTTATCAACAAAAAGATGAGTTGAACCTAACAACTGAGCAAAACCAATTGCTTGAAAAGACTTACAAAAGCTTCGTACGTTCGGGTGCTAACCTAACAGCTGAGCAACAAGAGCGTCTTCGCGAGATCAATAAAGAGTTATCAACTCTAGGTTTGACTTTCAGCGACAACCTTTTGAATACTGACAATGAGTACAAACTATTCATTGAGAACGAAGCTGACCTAAGCGGTTTGCCAGATTGGTATATCCAAGGAGCTGCTGAAGATGCTGAAGCTGCTGGACAACCAGGCAAATGGATGATTACTTTGCGCAACGCTAGTCGCTTGCCTTTCTTGCAATATGCAGACAACCGCGACCTTCGTCAACAATTGTTTACTGCTTATATCAACCGTGGTAACAACGGCGACAAGAACGATAACAAAGACATCATCAGCAAAGTAGTAAAACTTCGTCTTGAGAAAGCTCAAATGATGGGTTACGATAACTTCGCTAACTTTGTACTAGACAACACAATGGCTAAGACTTCAGACAATGTTATGGAGTTCTTAAACAACTTGTGGTCTTACTCTTTGCCTAAAGCTAAAGAAGAAGCTAAAGAACTTCAAGCAATGATGGACAAAGAAGGCAAAGGCGAAAAACTAGAAGGCTGGGACTGGTGGTATTACACTGAAAAGCTTCGTAAAGAGAAATATAGCCTTAACGAAGAAGAGATTAAGCCTTACTTCCAAATTGAGAATGTACGCGATGGTGCTTTCATGGTAGCTAACAAGCTATATGGCATCACTTTCACTCCAATCGAAGGTATCTCTACTTATCACCCAGATGTTGATGTATTTGAAGTAACAGATGCTGATGGTTCTCACATCGGTATCTTCTATACTGACTTCCACCCACGTGCCGGCAAACGTTTTGGTGCATGGATGAGCAGCTTCCGCAAACAACAAGGCGAAACTCGTCCTGTTATCTATAACGTTTGTAACTTTACAAAACCTGTTGGCGATACTCCATCTTTATTAACTTTAGATGAAGTTGAAACATTATTCCACGAGTTAGGTCACGGTCTTCACGGTTTGTTGTCTAACTGCGAATACTACTCTCTATCGGGTACAAGTGTTCCACGCGATTTCGTAGAACTTCCTTCACAAATCAACGAGCACTGGTCTATGGAACCAGAAGTATTGAAGATGTATGCTAAGCACTACCAAACAGGCGAAGCTATTCCTGATTCATTGATTGCTAAAATCTTGAACCAATCTACATTCAATCAAGGTTTTATGACAACAGAATTGTTGGCTGCTGCACTTCTTGATATGAACATGCACAACGTTACAGATGCTGAAAACTTTGATGTAATCAACTTCGAAGCAAATGCAATGAACCAACTTGGATTGATTTCTCAAATCCCTCCACGTTACCGTGCAACATACTTCAACCACATTATCGGTGGATATGCAGCTGGTTACTACAGCTACCTTTGGGCTAATGTATTGGACAACGATGCATTCGAAGCATTCAAAGAAAACGGTATCTTCGATCAAGAGACTGCTCGCAAGTTCCGTCAAAACGTACTAGAAAGAGGTGGTAGCAACGACCCAATGGTACTTTACAGAAACTTCCGTGGTGCAGAACCAAACATTGAGCCAATGTTGAAGAATCGTGGTATGAAATAATCAAACCTCACTATATATAATGAATGGGAAGCAGAGCAATTTGCTTCCCATTTTTATTTTACATCGTTACTAAGATAGATTCTAAATTTCTATAGACAAACCCAAACATCGCACTAAGTTGTTATATTTGTATTGTCTAAAAGAGTAAATCATGACTACAGATCGCGTAAAAGAAGCTCAGCGTGTTACATTAATAGGCTTTTTCGCCAACCTACTATTAAGTGCCGGAAAGATAGCTGCCGGTATCATAGGAAAGAGTTCGGCCATGCTTGCCGATGGTGTACACTCACTCTCTGACTTCGTAACCGATGTGATAGTAATTATCTTCATCAGATTATCGGGTAAACAATCTGACCATGACCACACCTATGGCCATGGCAAATACGAAACGTTTGCAACATTACTGATATCAATCGCCTTAATCTTTGTAGCCTTTGGCATATTCTGGGAATCGGCTAACAAGATTATCGAAGTTATACGTGGCAACATCATCCCCAAACCACACATGATAGCACTATGGGCAGCATTGATCTCAATCGTCGTCAAAGAGGTTTTGTTTAGATACACCCGCTACATCGGCAATAAAATAGATAGTCCCGTAGTAATAGCCAACGGATGGCATCATCGCTCGGATGCATTCTCATCAATCGGTACAGCTATTGGTATCACAGGAGCTATCTTCTTAGGCGAAAAGTGGCGTGTACTCGACCCCATTGCCGGGTTGATCGTATCGCTCTTCATCGTAAAAGTTGCATGGGATTTAGGTAAACCCTGTATTGACGAACTGCTCGAACACTCGTTACCACCCGAAGTTTGCGAGAAGATAGCATCGGCCAT